>NZ_JBSSDI010000034.1:0-26481 GCF_054060575.1 Thermostichus sp. MS-CIW-15
GCAACGCCCAGATTGTGAGACTCAGGGGCATTGAACCCCTTCGTCTCACCGCCTATCCTCCAGCCCGCCAAGCTGCGCTGTGGCAGGAGTACCCCGGAGGTTCTGATGGCGCCGTTAGCGGGCGTGCGCAGGGATCCCCAGCATTTCCAGCAAGGTTTTAGCAGCATCCTGGCCGGAGAGCCAGGCGCCTTCTACTCGCTCCCCGGCACACCAATCGCCGGCACAGACCAACGGCAACCCCTTGCCGGCACCGGCAGGGACGTGGGTGCCCAGGCTGGCCAAACCTATCGTTTCCACAGGAAAAGCGTAGCGCCAGCGATGCACCTGCATCCATTGCGGCGAGGCCAGCCAGGGATCCAGCCGTTTGGCGGCGTGATCCAGCAGTTCTCGACCAGCTTTTTCCAACTCGGCGGGGCCGGCATCCAGATACCGCGACGACCACTCCGCCCCCCCGTGCAAGACCACCAGCGGCGGCAAGGGCTGTAGGCGCTTGCTGCTGTCCAGGGCCAGCCAGGCCAGCATCGGATCCTGCAAACACTTGATCCCCTTCCAAGGCGGCAGCGGCGTGCTCTTCGAATAGCCGGCCAAAACGGCAATGCAGGGCTGGTAGGCGGCGGATCCCGGCAGAGAGAGCAGGTTGTCGGCAGGAGGGATCCCCTCTTGCAGCAAAGGCAACAACTGGGGAGCTGGGATTGCCATCACCACTGCCGCGGCCTCGTAGCACTGGCCGTTTTCGGCCTGTAATTGCCAGGTGGTTGCCAGCGGCCTGAGGCCGACCACACGCGTCTGGGTGTGGATGGACAAGGAGGTGGCTAGCTGTTTGGCCAGCGTCGTCATGCCCTGTGGGCAGATGTAGCGGGGTTTCTCGGCGTTGGAGTCCTCTGGGCGCAACCCCTCTCGATCCAGCAGGTGCAACGAGCGCGTCCATTCCCTCAGCAGCCCCAGGCCCAATAGCTCCTTCAGCCAGCGATAAAAGCTGTCGGAATCGGCGGTCAGGTATTGAACCCCGTGATCTACAGGCACTGTTTGTCCGGCATGCTCAACCCGCCGGGTGGCCATGCGCCCACCCAAACCCACCGATTTCTCCAGCACCAAGACCTCCAGCCCCGCCCGCCGCAGTTGCCGTGCGCAGGCTAGGCCAGCCACCCCGGCCCCGACGACAACGACGTCCGCCGACTTTGCGTTGCCCAGGCCTGGCCTTGCCCCCTGGAGATTTTCGTCTGACATACAGGGCCTATCGGCTGCAACCGGATCCCACCTTCAACTCCCGCTCTTGCCAAAGGGGTTGTTGCCCCTTTCGCCGAAGAGCTTGGCTTCCCCCTTGATGGCAGCCTTGATGATGTTGTAAGCGGCCCAGCCAACCACCAAAACAATGGGTGCCAGGACGATCAGCGGACGGAGATCCATATCCATAGTTTCATCCCCCTCTCATCAACGGAGTAACAAGAGCTTCCAGAGTTAGCAACTGCTGGGATCCCGAAGAGCGAAGCTTTTTTGGGGTTTGGGTTTCGCTTTGGGCGGGGTACAACTCCGGAAGAACGGCTATGTCCAGAATAAACCCAGGTATACCTTCTCCCGCTAAGCCCTGACGGACTGGGGCAAAAACCTCCGCTCACGCCAGCAGGACAGGATCCCTGGATGATTTCTCAGAGTTGCTGCTTACTCAGGATCTTCACACAGCCGGAGAGTGGCTGCTTCGCCGTTCCTAGCCCATTCTGCAGCAAGCCCGGCTTCTGGACAAGAGCTTGCCTTGTTGCCTCTTGCGGGGATGGGCCAATCGAGCTAGGCGAGAACGTCCGTCGCTGGCGCCACGTAGACTGCGCCCGAGAGTAGCGCGGAAGTTTAGCCAGCCAGGGAGTAGCGCTCCATCAAGTAGCAGAGGCAATCTTGGCGGATGATGCGGCTGTTGAGGGTGAGCATGCCGGGCATGATGGGCACGCGGGTGCGAATTTCGCCATCTTGGGCATAGAAGAAGCGATCCGCCACATCTTGGCCCTGCTCGTCTTGTACCTCCAGGTGGAAGCCGTTGTTCGTCCAGCCGATGCGGGTGTGGGGAGGGAGCTCCCGAAAATTGAGGAGATCCAAATCGGGGGGAAAGCGCAGGTGCGGGTCGCCCGCCTCTTCCCCAAAGCCGAAGCTTACCTCGTCTGGGATCTTGACGATGGCGACGCTGTGGAACAGGTCGATATCCTGGCTGAGGACGGGGCGTTGCGGCAGCGCCGACAGGTGCAGGCAGGCTTCCAGAAATTCGCAGGCATGTTGGGTGCCGTGGGGCTGATCCGGCTTGCCACATTCCAGGGTTACCGCCGGGCAGAAGCGCCCAAAGGCCATGCTCTGCACCCCTTCCGGCTTGGTGAAGTAGAGGACGGTGCGCCCAAACAAGGTGGCCAGGTGCAGGGTAGAGGCATCCAAGTAATTGACACAGGCGTAGTGGGGGTTGGTGCCGGTGTTGTTGTGAATATCGACGCTGGCAAACACGCCCCGCTGCTGCATCTGCTGCAGGACGGCCTGGGCCATGGCGTGCTCGGGGGTGGAGCCGGGGCCCCAGATGCGGTTGTAGTCCGGTTGGCCGTCCAGGCGCCGTTGCCCGTAGCGGGCGGCCCGCACATTGCCGATGAAGAGAGACAGAGAACGGGGCAATTCCCGCTGGGCGTGGTGGCGGAGGAGCTGCCGCACCGCCTGCCAACCGGTGGTTTCGTTGCCGTGCAGCAGCACAGAGACAAACAGGGCGGGATCCCGTCGCCCCGGCAGATGGATGAGGGTTGGCCCACCCAATCGGTCGTAAAGCTGATGGGCCTCTAGATCCAGCAGTTGATCCGGTAGATGATCGAGAACGGTGAGCATACTGTTTGGGCTAAGAGGCTCGACTCAAACTTCTGGCTTTTGGCCTCTCTCCCTGGGGTAGGAGGGAGCAGAAGTCCAACGAAGTCCTTGGTCGCGAATGAACCGTTTCGCTGCGGTAGCTCGGGTCGCAACAAGGCCATCTGAGAGAGAGTTTGCCCACTCGAGATGCGGGCCAGGGATCCGCCCTGCCGCCGCGGTGGCCCACCGCTGGTACAACCGGCTGTGGAGAGAGCCCTAGCTGAGATCCCAGGTGTGTACCGGTTGGCCTTGCCGCTGCCGTTCCCAGTAGGCACAGGTTAATTGTTGCATATCTTTACCATGCCGAGCCACATAGCGGCGCTGCCAGGTGGCCCCATTCTGCCCCGACTCCACCCGGGCGCGGAGAATGCCCAGGTACTCCTGAATATCGGAGGGGGCCAGATCCAGTTGAACCAAACCCGCCTCTGCTTGGGGGATCAGCTCTTCCAGCAGCAATTGGCGCAGGGATCCCTGCCAACCCTTGAGCCAAGTGATGGGGGCCTCCAGACCCCAGCGGGCCGCCGTGTAGAAATTGGCGCGGCACTGGGCAAAGCTCAGCTCCTGCTCGGGGGGGACGGGCTGGGATCCCAGAGCTTGCACCAGGCCAAAGTAGAAGGCGGCATTGGCGATCATGTCGGGTAGAGTGGGACCTGCTGCAGCCACCCGCTGTTCAATGCGCAGATGGGGATAGGGATCCACCCCCACCAGAGGGCGGTTCCAGCGCCAGATGGTGCCGTTGTGCAAGCGCAGATGGGCTAGCTCAGTAGGAGGTGAGGCCAGCCTCTGCGGCAACACCACCGGATAGCAGCGTAGATTTTCCCAGAACAACTCCATCAGGGACTCTTGCACATAGCCTTGCCCAAAGGTGACGCGAGGTTGGTGGGTGAGGGCAAGGGGGGGTGGGCCATCCAACGCCTGCTCAAACACAGGGATGCGGGTTTCCGCCCATAGGTCGTGCCCGAACAGATAGGGAGAATTGGCCGCCAGCGCTACCAAGGGGGCCGACACGAGCAGGGAAGCGTTGAAGTAACGGGCCGCTTGGTGGGGGGCCACCTGCAGATGGATTTGAAAAGAGGTGGTGGCTGCCTCCAGCATGACGTTTGGGTGGGTGACCCGCAACCGCCCAGCCGGTCCTTCGATATCTAGCCCCAGGGGCGGGATCCCCGAGGATTGCTCGCGCCGGTGCAGGTTCAGGATCTGCTCGTTGAGGGCCAGATAGCGTTTGCGGGGGGAGATCATCTCCAAGGTTAGCTGCTGCTGCTGCAGCGTGGGTAAAATGCCGATGGTCATCAGCCCTGCCTGCAGTTGCTCGGCCACTCGGCAACAGCGATCCCACCTCTGTTCCAGCTCTTGGCGGAGCTGCTGCAGAGCGGATGCAACCAAAACCTGGGGCCGGCTGTTGAGCTCGATGTTGAAGCGGGCCAGTTCCGGCACCACCAGCGGGTCGTTGACGGCCTCCAGGTAGGCTGAGTTGATCGGGGCCGGATCTCCCTGGGGGGTGACCAGCCAAGCTTCCAGCTCAAACCCGCCCACCGGGGATCCCTGGGCAAAAGGCCGGCAAATGGGATCCAGCCCCGGCAGGCCGGCCAGCCAGCGGTCCAGCAGATCCGTCTCCTGCTGCAGCCGAGCTTTGAACTCGGCAAAGTCCTCTGCGCCAAAGCTGAGGGAGGCAATCTCTTGGCCCATCGAGACAACTCCGCGGCTTTCGTGGATGAGATCACTGCACTGCTGGTATCGGGCTTCAGCTTTCGACGAGAAAAATATGGGCCGGCATCGTCCAGGGATCCAGCTTGATGTAGTTGGTGGATCCCTGCCAGGAGTACTGCTGGCCGTCCAAGAGGTCGATCACCTTGAAAGTTTGCCAGTGTTCCAAACCCAAAGCCCCCAGGTTGAGGGTGACCCAGCCAGATTGAATGTGAAACGGATCCAGATTCACCGCCACCAAAATCCGGTTGCTGCCATCAAAGGTGCGCTTGGAGTAGCAGATCAGGGCCTCGTTGTCGGTGGGGTGAAACACCAGGCTCCAGTCGCTTTGCAAAGCCGGGTTTTGCCGCCGGATCTGGTTCACCTGCGCGATCAGAGGCCGCAAGTTATCCGGCGCGTCCAGATCCCAGTGGCGGATTTGGTATTTTTCTGAGTCCAGATACTCTTCGCTGCCGGGGCGGAGCGGGCGGTTTTCACAGAGTTCAAAAGCGGGGCCGTAGATGCCGTAGCTGGCCCCCAGCGTAGCCGCCAGGATGAGGCGCAGCATAAAAGCCGGGCGTCCCCCCTTTTGCAAAAACTCGTTCAGAATATCCGGCGTGTTGGGCCAGAGGTTGGGGCGGTAGTACTCCCGCATCGGGGTTTGGGTGAGCTCGGTGAAGTACTCGGTCAGGCCCCATTTGTCGTTGCGCCAGGTGAAGTAGGTATAGGATTGGGTGAAGCCCAGCTTGGCCAAGGATTTCATCAGCTTGGGGCGCGTAAAGGCTTCGGATAAAAAGATTGTCTCCGGGTGCTTGGCCTTGATCTCGCCGATGCACCACTCCCAGAAGCCAAAGGCTTTGGTGTGGGGATTATCCACCCGAAAGATGGTTACCCCTTGGTCGATCCAGTATTCGATAACGCTTTTTAACTCCTCCCAGAGGGCCTGCCAGTTTTCCGTCTCAAAGTCGAGAGGGTAGATATCTTGGTACTTCTTGGGCGGGTTTTCCGCATATTGAATGGTGCCGTCGGGCCGCTTTTTAAACCATTCCGGGTGCTCTTTCACATAGGGGTGATCTGGCGAACACTGGAAGGCGATATCGAGGGCGATGTCGATGTTGAATTTTTTGGCCTCCGCCACCAAGCGATGAAAATCCTCCAGGGATCCCAGTTGGGGATGGATGGCCTTGTGCCCGCCTTCTGGCCCGCCGATGGCCCAGGGGGAGCCCACGTCATCCGGCTCCGCCGTCATGGCGTTGTTTTTGCCCTTGCGGAAGGTGCGCCCGATGGGGTGGATGGGGGGCAGGTAAAGCACATCAAAGCCCATCTCGGCAATCTGCGGCAGGCGGGCGATCACATCCTGGAAGGTGCCGTGGGTGTGCTCGTCAGGGCCACAGGAGCGGGGAAACAGCTCGTACCAGGTGCTGAAGCGGGCCTTCTCCGGATCCACCCAGACCCGTCGCTCCGGGTAGGCGGTGACGAAGCGGCGCTCGCCGTAGAGCTGCATCAGGGATCCCAGCGTCGGGGAAAGGGCGATCTCGATAGCTGGATCCCCGCCTTGGCGGAGCATTTGGGCGTAGTTGCGCAACTTCGCCGCCAGATCCCCGCTTTGAGCCTGGGCGGCCCGCTCCACGAGCTCCGCCCCGATCAACAGCTCCACCGCCACATCCTGCTCGGCAGCCACCCGCTTGTGCAGATCCTGCTGCCAGGTTTTGAAGGGATCCACCCAGGCCAGAATCCGGTAGAAAGCTTGGCCGATTTGCGTGACCTGGAACTGGGCCCGCCAGCGGTCGTTGCCGAGGGGCTCCATGAAGATCTCCTCCCAGTCGGTTGCCCCGGCCTGGCGGAAACTGAGCACCGCCGAGAGTTGGTCGTGGCCATCGGCGAAGATGTCCGCCTCCACCACCACATACTCCCCCACCGTCCGCTTGATGGCGTAGCGCCCGCCGTCGATTTCCGGCGTCACCGCCTCGATGATGGCGCGTTGCCGACCTTCCGTTGGCCACATCATGATCCCTCAGCTTGCCTTTGCCTGCTCACAGGCTTGCCAGCCTGCCCTTTCAGAATGCCCAACCGACTTTACGTTAGCCCGCCGTTACCGATACATCTTCGATGCGCAGGGCGGGAAAAGCGGTGGTGCCGTTGAAAACGGTTACCTCTTGTGAGATGGCGGAGATATTGCGCAAACAATCGTAGAGGTTGCCGGCAATGGTGGTCTCCAGGATGGGGCGTTTTTCGCCGCCTTTAACCAAAAAGCCCCCCTTCACCACCCCGGAAAAATCGCCAGTGATGGGGTTGCTGCTGCCGGAAAGCCGGGTGACGATAATGCCCCGCTCCATCGCATACAGCTCAGACAAAGGGGTTGTCCCCGGGGCCACGCTCAAACAGGCCGGCCCCACGCCCGGCAAGCTGCCCGCCCCCCCTGTGGCATGGCCGTTGGACGGGATCCCGGCAGCCCGGCCTTCGTAGCTGTTGTACATGAAGTTGCAGAGGATCCCTTCATGGATCAGGGGGGTAATTTGGCGGGGGATCCCCTCGCGGTCGAAGGGCTCGATGGGGTAGCCAGGCAAGCCCAGCCCCTCGGAAACCAACGTCAACAGGGGGCTGGCGATCAGGGATCCCATCTTCTGCGCCAGCGGGCTTTTGCCTTTGCGCACCGCGTCCGCCCCCAGCACAAAGAGGAGATCCCCCAGAAACTCTTCCACCACATCCGGCGGCAGGACGATGGGGCCGCGGAAGCTCTCTCCCTCGGTAGCTCCCAAGGCCCCCACACATTTCTGGACAAAGCGTTCAAAAGCCCGCTCCAGCGCCGGCACCAGATCCGCCCGCTTCTGGACGCTGTCGCCGTCGTAGGCAAAGCTGCCCACCTCGTCCCCATCGATGGCCATGCCGAACAGGGATCCGCCCGCCTCGACGCTGTGGTAGTTGGCGCGGATGCCGGTGGAAGAAGCAATGGCCACGGTATCCTCTTCTACGCTGAACGAGCCGCTGTCGATGGTGATGCGCGGGTCTTGGGAGCGCACCCACTCCACCAGTTGGGATCCCAGTTGCGTCAGCTCGGCGGCATCCAGTTCCAGCAGGCCCGGGTCGAGGGCAAAAGGCACCTGGGGCAGGGGCTGGGGATCTGGCAGGCCGTTGAGGGGATCCGCCGGCGAAGCCTTGGCCATGGCCACCGCCTCAGCAGCCGTCTCCGCCAGATCCTCAGGGCGGTTGGAGGTGGCAAAGCCCAGCCTGCCGCCGCAGAAAACCCGGATGCCGAACAGGGTCTCGCTGCTGCTGCGGGCCAGGTTGAGGTCATTTTTCTCAAAGGTGACTTCCGTCTCGCGGCCTGAGTTGGCGAACACCTCTGCTTGGTCAGCTCCGGCAGCCAAAGCCTTTTGCACACCCTGTTCGCAGAGATCCAGCAGGTTTTCAGGAGAAATGACGGAGCCGGCCATAGAAAACTTGAGATCCGCAAGAGAACAGTTCTATTATCGACCCTAGCAGCAAGGCCTGCCCCAGGAACGGGGCCCAGAAGAGCGCGCCTGTTTCAAGCGGTTCCCTCAGGCGCCGGGATCCGTTTGCCGGCGGTTTTCCGGATCCCTATCGGATCAGGGCTGCTCCAGGGGCTGATCTGAAAAAAGCAGGGGGGCAATGTTGGCTGCCTGGTTGAGCGGGATCTCGTCGTGGATGGCGTACTGATAGAACTGATCCAGCCGCTGACACAAACCTTCTGGGGTCAAAGCCTGCACGTTGGAGCTGATGATGTAGCTCTGGGCAGGAGAGGCCCGAAAGGCCTGAAAGGCTTTGCGACAAAAGGCCTGCTTGGCCTCAGGATCCGCCTGGCGCCACTCCGGCCCCGTCAGTTTGCCGGATAGTGCCGGCTGGGTGGCCGCCCAAGCGCTGGACGCGACCAGGGGCAGTCCTGTTGCCAAGATCAGGCCAGCCAGGATCAGAAACAGAAGGCCTCCCTTTAAAAATATCTGACGAGAAAAGAACTGAAGCCGTTGCCAGTGTTGCCCCATGGTTGGATAGGCTAAAGGTATCCCTTCGATCATACCGATCGCAGGAGAATCCAAAGCGGACGGCTTCTGCTCGTTTTGCCTGCTCCCCAGGGTTCTTGTAACCGTCAAAAAAGCTTGGCCGATCTCAAAACAATTGCCAGCACCCGTCCGTCCCGTGGCTCGCAGCAAACCCCGCCAAAAACAGCGTTTTCCCCACCTCCTCGGCTCCAAGTGGACTTCCGTTCAGCCGGTGATGGGTTGGCGACATTTTCAGGTCGCCGCCCGCCAAGAGGGAGAAGGGGGGCTGGTGTTTGCCGAGCTGAGGGCCGTCTGCGATCCCCAGGTGCGCCTCTGGGTCAACGCCGCCACCCTCAAGAACCGGGATCTCTGGCAGCCGGGCTGGGCACCGCTGGAAGACGGGATCCCTCTAGCGCTGTATCCTTAAGCAAGGGGGAGAAGTCTCGGAGAAAAAAGATGCCCAGGTGCGATGTCTGCGGGAAAGAGCTCAGCTACAGCGATTATCAGTGGGCCAAGCGCTGTACCAATCCCTACGGGAAATCCCACCTCATCTGCTTCGACTGCTACAGTGGCTCTTCTTGTCCCATCTGCTACTCCCCTCTCGAGTCGGCAGAATAGATAGAGAGAGGTCGTTCTCAAAAGCCGCTTGTCCTCTCCCCGTGAGCCAAGCTCTTGGGAGGAAGTGGCAGAGGTCTCGATGGTTTTCCCAAGGGAGCCGGAACAGTGCGCATTGGCCAGGGCTATGACATCCACCGCCTCGTCGAGGGGCGCCCCCTGATCCTAGGTGGGATCCGGATCCCTTACGAAAAAGGGCTGTTGGGCCACAGCGACGCCGACGTGCTCACCCACGCCATCATGGACGCTCTCCTGGGGGCCGCCGCCCTGCGGGACATCGGCTACTACTTTCCCCCCGAAGACGAGCGCTGGAAGGGGGCAGACAGCATTCTCCTCTTGCAGCAGGTGGTGCAACTGGTAGGCCAAGAGGGCTGGCGCATTGCCAATGTCGATAGCGTCGTGGTAGCGGAGCAGCCTAAGCTCAAGCCCCACATCCCCGCCATACAGGCCCGCCTGGCCGAGGCCATGCAACTATCGCCCAAACAAGTAGGCGTGAAGGCCACCACCAACGAAAAACTGGGCCCCGTCGGCCAGGGAGAAGCCATGGCCGCCTTTGCCGTCGTCCTGTTGCTGGAACGCTGAGCCGCCGCTTTCTGGGAAGCACCTGGTCATCGCGCTGCCCAAGCTGCCAAACTGGCAAGCAACCGCTTCAAAAGTTTGCCCCAATTGCCGTGCAACCCCCTGCTGCCTCGATTGGGAGAGGGGCTGGGGGTGAGGGGCGCTGGCGGGCCCTTTCAAACTTGCTCGGATACTCAGCCAAGGAAATGGCAGGCCAAAACACCACCTCAACAGAGCAGCTCAAGAGAAGCCTTTTTGTTCCCCTATTCCTAGGGATCCTCCTCCTCTGGCTTGGCGCCTGTGCTGCTCCCGCCCGCCCGCCCCATCTCATTGCCACCGTTACCTCGGATCCCAAAACCTTCAACACCTATCTGGCCACCGAGAGCTCCAGCCGCGACGCCATCGCCTACCTAGAGGCGGGCCTGGTCACCCTCGATGAAGATACCCTCCTGCCCAAGCCGGAGCTGGCGGAAGGCTGGGAAGTGTCTGAGGACGGCTTGCGCTATGTCTTTACTTTGCGGGAGGGGCTGCGCTGGTCGGACGGGGAGCCCCTGACGGCGGCAGATGTGGACTTTACCTTCAACCGCATCATCTTCGACGAGCGGATCCCGACCTCGGCGCGGGATGTGTTGCGCATCGGCGAGGCGGGGGCGCTGCCCCAGGTGCGGGCCTTGGACGAGCGGCGGGTTGAGTTTGTCCTGCCGGAGCCCTTCGCCCCCTTCCTGTTGCAGGCCGGATCCCCTCTCTTGCCCAAGCACATTCTGGAGCCCACCGTGGAGCAGGTGGACGGCCAGGGCAACCCCCTCTTTTTGCAGACCTGGGGAGTTGACACGCCGGTGCAGGAATTGGTGGGGGCCGGCCCCTACGTCTTGCAGGAATATACCCCCGGCCAGCGGCTGGTGTACCGCCCCAACCCCTACTACTGGAAAGGGGAAGGGATCCCGCGCATCGAGCGGGTCATCCTGCGCATCGTGGACTCGGAAGATACGGCCCTGTTGCAGTTTCGCTCCGGCGAGACCGACGTGTTTTCGGTGCGGGGCAGAGACTTTCAGCTCCTGAAGCGGGAAGAAAAGCGGGATCAGTTCACGATTTACAATCTCGGCCCCACCCTCAACAACAATTTCTTTGCCTTCAACCTCAGCCGGGCCCGCAACCCCCAAACCGGACGGCCCTTTGTGGATCCCGTCAAAAGCCGCTGGTTCAACGATTTGAACTTCCGCCGGGCGGTGGCCCACGCCCTAAACCGCCAGTTTTACGTCGAGAGCGTCCTGCAGGGGTTGGGCGAGATCCAGCACTCGGTCTTCTCCCCCGCCAGCCCCTTCTACCTCAGCCCAGCAGAGGGCCTGCCCACCTACGACTACGATCCCGAGAAGGCGCGGCAACTGCTCTTGGCTGCCGGCTATACCTACGACGCCGAAGGCCACCTGCGGGATCCCGACGGCAACCGCGTCCGCTTCAGCCTGATCACCAACGCCGGCAACAACCAGCGGGAGGCCACCGGCGCCTTGATCAAGGCCGACCTGGCGCGGATCGGCATCACCGTGGACTTCACCCCCATCGCCTTCAACACGGTGGTGCAGCGCACCGACAGCCGCGACTGGGAAACCTTGTTGCTGGGCTTTGGCGGCGGCGGCACCGAGCCCAACAACGGCTCCAACATCTGGCGCAGCGATGGCCGCCTGCACCTGTTTAACCTGGGGGATCTGCCCGGCAACCCCGCCGAAGGGGTGGAGGTGAGCGATTGGGAGCGGGAGATCGACCGCATTTTTATCGCAGGGGTGCGGGAGCTGGACTTTGAAAAGCGCAAGGCCCTCTACGACCGCTTTCAAGTGATCATCCAGGAACAACTGCCCCAGATCGGCACCTTCAATCCCCTGGTGCTCTCGGCCCTGCGCAACCGCCTGCAAGGGGTGGATCCCCGCCCCATCCTCGGCCCTCTCTGGAACCTGGATCAGCTCTCCATCCAGGACGTGCTGCAGGAGCGGTAGCCTACCTCACCGTCAGCTCCACCTCCCCCGTGCTTCTAAGGACGTTGATCCCCACCCCTCCTGCCTGGAGATACAGGCCGATGTCCAGGGATCCCCGCCCCACCTGAATGTTCTCAAGAGTTACATGAGGCAGCCATAGGGGCAGGGTGGGCTGAGTCAGGTGCACCCGCTGGGCCAGCCCGTCGATCTCCAGCCCCAGGCAGGCCTGCAGCAGCAAGAACACGCTGGCTGCCGCCCAAGACTGGGGCAGACAGGCCACGGGGTAAAGGGTGGGGCCCTCCCGCTGGCGCCGGCGAAAGCCACAGAACAGCTCCGGCAGCCGCCGCAGCTCCAGAAACTGGCTGGCATCGAACAAGGCCGTCAACACCTGGGCCGCTTCCGCCTTGTAGCCATAGCGGGAGAGCCCGGCTGCAATGAGGGCGTTGTCGTGGGGCCAGATGGAGCCGTTGTGGTAAGACATGGGGTTGTAGCGCCCTTCCCCTTCCGCCAGCGTGCGGATCCCCCAGCCGCTAAAAAAAGCCGGCTCCACAAGTTGGCGGGCAATGCGCTCGGCATGCTGCGGGTGGGCGATCCCGGAAAACAGGCAGTGGCCCATGTTGGAGCTGCGCACGCGGCAGGGCTGCTTGCGCCCGTCCAGAGCCAGGACATACCCCCCCAGCTCCTCGCACCAAAACTGCTCCCAAAACCGCTGCTGCAGCTTTTCTGCTTGCTGTCGCAGCTGGGCTGCCTGCGCCTGCCGCCCCAACAGCTCCGCCATCTCCGCCGCCAACCGCTTGGCCTCGTAGGCGTAG
The DNA here is from genome assembly GCF_054060575.1 of Thermostichus sp. MS-CIW-15. Classification (NCBI taxonomy): domain Bacteria; kingdom Bacillati; phylum Cyanobacteriota; class Cyanophyceae; order Thermostichales; family Thermostichaceae; genus Thermostichus; species Thermostichus sp. MS-CIW-15. The sequence goes on from NZ_JBSSDI010000034.1 coordinate 12,496, forward strand.
CCCTGCACCTCGCACAGGGCAATGGGCGGCTCCGCCAGGGATCCGTCGGCATGGAAGATGGCGTCTTCCGAATCTTTCCAGCCTTGGTTGCGCAGGCCCCGCCGCGCCTTGCCGGCATACTCCAAAAAGCCGTCGCCGTCGGGATCCCCGTAGGTGTCCATCCAGCTCAGGGCTGCCTCGATATTCGGCCACAACTGCCGCAACAGCTCGAGATCGCCGCTGCGGCGCACATAGCGCCCCGCCAGCACCACAAACAAAGGGGTGGCGTCGATGCTGCCGAAATAATTGCCAAAGGGGATCTCGCGGGTCTTGGCCATCTCGCTGTAGCGCTGCTCGTGCAGGATCTTGCCCGGCTCGGCATCGCGGCTGGGATCCACCTCCTGGGCCTGGTGGGCCGCCAGGTACAGCAGCACTCCCCGCGCCAAATCGGGAAACCACCAAAGGGTGGCTAGGGCAGTGATCAGCGCGTCGCGGCCAAAGACTGTGGCAAACCAAGGTACCCCGGCGTGGGGATAGAGCCCGTAGGGGGTGCGGGCCAGCATCATCACCAGGTCGTCCCGCGAGGCGTTGAGCCACTCGTTAAACTGGGCGTTGCCAGTGTCGATGCGGTGGGCCAGAGCTCTTAGCGCCGCCCGATGCTCCCGCTCCGCCTGCAGGGCCTCCTGGTAGCTCAAGAGCGGGATCTCCTCGCCGCCATAGCTGCAGACTACCCGCACCTCCAAATCCCGCTCCTCCTGGGGCGCCAGCGGCACCCACCACTGCGCCAGCTTTTCCGAGACCACCTCCGGCGCAGGAGAAAACAAGATCCGGGTTTGCCGCTCCACCCCGTCCAGGCCGCGGTAGCGCAAAGTTACCCCTTCTGAGCTCACCTGGGGTGGCAGCACTTGTCCCCGCTGCGAGCGCCGGATGCCGCGAATCTCAAACATATCGGCAAAATCGGCCTCAAAGCGCAGGGTCAGCGGCACCCGAAACGGCTCCGAGCCGTAGTTGTGGATGCGAATCCGCTCGTAGGCCACGTTGTTCCACAAAAAAGTAGTCCGCAGAACATGCAGGGTATCTTGACCGATAAACTGCCCCTTCGAGGTGGTGAACTCGGGGTTGGTCAGATCCACCGCCAGAATATCCTTGTCTTCTCGCACCTCCGAGCTAAGCAACAAAAACTGCTTCCCCTGCAAATCCAAGACCAGCCGCGACAAAAAGCGGGTATCATCCCGAAACAGGCCGTGATCCCGGATGCCGAGGGGGCGCATGTTGCCCAGCCGGTCAAAGATGGCAAAGCAGTTGTCCTGCTTGAGGACGTGGGGACGCGCCTCCACCAGCGAAGCGCTGGCGCGGATGTAGTACTGATCCTGAATCTGAATAATGTCTTCGGCCATCTCGGTCTTCCCAATATCTGGCCCAAATAAGGCGAAAAAGCGGTTCCCAAACAGCACCAGCTTCCACTGGGCAGGGTTGGCATCTGTTAAGCCACCTTTTTCGAGATCTCCTGCCGCTCGTTCACCAGTTGCCGGTAGAGGGCCTCATATTCCGACACCATCCTCTCGACGCTAAACCGCTCCTCAAACACCTGCCGCACCCCGGCTCGGTCAAGGGATCCCACCTTTTCGATTGCCTCTACGGCCTCTTCCACCGAATCGACAATAAAGCCGGAGCGGCTGTCCGCCATCACCTCAGGCACCGAGCCAAAGCGGGTGGCGATCACCGGCGTGCCGCAGGCCATCGCTTCGATCATCACCAGCCCAAAAGGCTCCGGCCAGCGGATGGGAAACAGCACCGCATAGGCCTTGCCCAAGAACTCGCTTTTCTCCTGTTCGGTGATTTCCCCCACGATCTCCACATTGGGGTGGCGGCTGGCCAAAGGCTTAATTTCCAACTCGTAGTACTGGCGATCCACCGCGTCGATCTTGATAGCAGCTTTCAGCGGCATCCCTGCCCGCGCGGCAATTGCAATGGCCGTGTCCAGCCCTTTTTCCGGCGAAACCCGACCCAGAAAGGCCAGGTAATCCCCCTTTTCTGGATAGAAACGGTGGAGATCCAGGGGCAAACCATGGTAGACCGTCCCCACCCAGCGCGCCTGGGGCAGGGGCCGCCGCTGGGCATTGGAGATGGAGACCACCGGAATGTCCTGAAACTCAGTGTAGAGAGGCTGCAGCTCCGGGATGTCCAGTCGCCCGTGTAGGGTGGCCAAAAAAGAGACTTGAGGATGGCGGCGGGCCAGGGCGTAGGGATAGTAGTCGATGTGGCCGTGGATGATGTCGAACTCGTCGGCCATCTGAAAGGCCTTCTCCACCATCAGGATGTGGGGCGCCACCGTGTCGATGGCCGTGGGATCCAAGCGCAGAGCCCGCTCCCGAAAGGGGATCAGGCGGGCTTGGGTTTGGGAGTCGCCGCTGGCAAATAGAGTCACCTCGTGCCCGCGCCGCACCAGCTCTTCGGTTAGCCAAGAGACCACCCGCTCCGTGCCGCCGTAGAGCTTGGGGGGCACGCTCTCGTGCAACGGGGCAATCTGAGCAATGCGCATCGTTATCCTCCGAACTAAAAACTTGGCAGCCGTTCGGGGCTGTTGGCTGCGCCGAGCTGAAAGGCGCTTTCCGGGCGCTGATCCCGGCAGCACAGTTGTTTGACAGTCGGTCGCAGATTTTCTTGCTGCTAACAACCCCTTGGCTAAAGCAGGATAAAAACAGGATCCAGTCAGAGCCAGGTTTAGCCTCTATGCTAGCCGGCTGAGCCTGCTACAGGGGCTGGCAAGAAAACACCCCAATTCCCGAATCTGGCCGAACTTTTCCGGGATCCCTGGAGGGAGAAACGTCGGCGGCGCCTCTTGCAAACCCTAGCTTACCCCCGTGCCGGAGCCCAGCAGCCTCCTCAACTTGCAGACCTTGAACACCTGCTGCCCGGCAAGCATTTCAAAAACAACCTCGGCTCCCCAGACAGCCAAGGAACTGTCTCCGCTGGTTAGGTGGGCCTAGGCGTTGGGGTGGGCGAAGGGCTGGGACGAGGGGAAGGGCTGGGCGAAGGCGACACAGAGGGAAAAGGATTGGGCGTGCCGGTCGGGGTTGGTGTTGGGGTGGGTGAAGGCGGCGGCAGTACCCGCAAAGGGGCTTTGGCCGAGGCAATGCGGCCTTGAGTGTCTGCTACCATGGCCGTAACCTCGTAATCTCCAGGAGGGACAGAGGCCGGAATGGTGATGGGAAGGGTGCCGATGCAGGTTCTGCTGTTGACCTGACAGCCGGCGGCAGCGGCAGTGAAATCAAACGTGAGGGTGAGAGGGTTTTGTCGGATTTCCACCCGGAAGCTGATGCCGCTGCCCAAACCCGCAGGAGTTGTTACAGCCACCAAGACATTGAAGGGAACCGTCTGTCGCGCGTCCGTCAGTGCCACCACGGCAATCGAAGGTGGCTCCGCCGAGAAGGAAGCGGTGGGGGAAGGGCTGGGGAACGGATTCAAGAGTGGGGTGGGGGTCGGGGTGAGCAGAGGCGTCGGGACGGGAGTAGGCGTCGGACTGGGGACGAGAAAAGGCGTGGGCGTCGGTGCCACAACCGTTACTGGCACAGGCGTAATGGTGACCGAGGGCTGTTCGCGGGCATCTTCTTGGCAGGCCACCAGTGACAACGACACAAAAGCGGCTACACTCGCTCTCATTGCGGAGAACATCCAGCTCTGGCGGAACCTAGGGGGCTGCTGTTTCATGGGCTTTGGCTCCTCATAACACAAGCTTTGAGGTTTTGTTGGGAGAACTGAGTCTCGGCAGCGTTCAACTCAAAACCCACACAGCCCTGCTCCCTCAACTGCGAAAGCAGAGTCTCGCGGGTGCTCCTAACACTATAGATAGAGCCTCAATTTTTTGTAAACACTACGGGTGACATCTACCGCATGGGATCCGCCTCGGCGGTGAGATCTCAAGGGCGCTCAGGTTAGACTGGTAAGTGCCACAGCAAGAGGGGATCCATGGCAGCGAAGGCGGGAGCAGAACCATCTTCAGCGCAAGCAGGGCTGCAAGAGCGACCTGCTGAATTCTGGAACAGCCAGGAAGGGCCCAAAGAGGCCTGCGGGGTGTTTGGCATTCTGGCTCCCGGCGAGGAGGTGGCCAAGCTGACCTATTTTGGGCTGTTTGCCCTGCAGCATCGAGGCCAGGAATCGGCGGGCATCGCCACCTTTGAGGGGGCCTTTTGCCGAGTGCACAAGGCGATGGGGTTGGTTTCCCAAGTTTTTGACCCGGTAAATCTGGGCCAACTGAGCGGCGACTTGGCGGTGGGCCACACCCGCTACTCCACCACCGGCTCCAGCCGCGCCGCCAACGCTCAGCCGATCATTGTGGAAACCCGCCTGGGGCCGCTGGCTTTGGCCCACAATGGCAATTTGGTCAACGCCGAAGAGCTGCGGCAAGAGCTGGAAGCTGCCGACCGCCACCTCACCGGCAGCACCGACTCGGAGTGTATTGCCCACGCCATTGCCCGGGCGGTCAATCAGGGCCAAGGCTGGGTGGAAGCCACCTGTCAGGCTCTGCGCCGCTGCCGCGGGGCCTTTAGCCTGGTCATCGGCACGCCAGAAGGGCTGATCGGGGCACGGGATCCCTATGGGGTGCGCCCTCTCGTGTTGGGGCTTTTGAGCAGCAACCCCGCTAAGCAGGAGCTGCTGCAGCCGCAGATGCTGGGGATCCTCTGCAGCGACGGCAAGCCCAACCACCCCGAAGCCCAGCCGCTGCACTACGTGTTGGCTTCGGAAACCTGTGCGTTGGATATCATCGGGGCGGAGTATCTGCGCCAGGTGGAGCCGGGAGAGCTGGTGTGGATCAGCCGGCAAGGGTTGCAATCGGTGCGCTGGGCCGAGGCCACCCCCAAGCTCTGCATCTTCGAGATGATCTACTTTGCCCGCCCCGACAGTTGCATGCACGGGGAGAGCCTCTACTCCTACCGGGTGCGGCTGGGGGAACAACTGGCCAAGGAAGCGCCGGCAGAGGCCGACTGGGTGATCTCGGTGCCCGATTCTGGCACGCCGGCAGCCATCGGCTATGCCCGCCAGGCAGGGATCCCCTACACGGAGGGGCTGATCAAAAACCGCTATGTGGGCCGCACCTTCATTCAGCCTACCCAGTCGATGCGGGAGCGGGGCATTCGCATGAAGCTCAACCCCCTGGAAGACGTGCTGCGGGGGCAGCGGATTGTGATCGTGGACGACTCGATTGTGCGGGGCACCACCAGCCAAAAGATCGTCAAGGCCCTGCGCCAGGCGGGGGCCACCCAAGTCCACATGCGCATCTCCAGCCCTCCGGTTACCCATCCCTGCTTCTACGGCATCGACACCGACAGCCAAGATCAGCTTATTGCCGCCAAGTACTCGGTGGCAGAAATTGCCGAGAAAATCGGGGTAGACTCTTTGGCCTACTTGAGCTGGGAAGGCATGCTGGCCGCTACGGGCCGGGATCCCAATTCCTTCTGCTCCGCTTGCTTTACCGGCCACTACCCCATCCCCATCCCGGAGGGGCTGAAGCGCTTCAAGCTGGCTTTGGAAACGGCAGCCAGCCGCAAAGACCGCTAGGAGCCTGGGGGGAGAGGAGGGTTCGCCGCAGTTTGCATTTGAATGCCTGCAATCGCCATGACTTTACGCCTGCGCCAGCTAGGGGATCCCATCCTGACTCAAGTGGCTGAGCCGGTCGCCGAGTTTGGGACGCCGGCTTTGCAAAACCTAATTGAAGAGATGCTCGCCACTTTGAAAGAGGCCCAGGGGGTGGGCTTGGCGGCCCCTCAGGTGGGATTCCCCCTCCAGGTCATCATCGTAGCCTCCCGTCCCAACCCTCGCTATCCTGATGCACCCCAGATGGAGCCGCTGGTCATGGTTAACCCCCGCCCCCTAGCTTGCAGCGAGGAGCAGGTGCTGGGGTGGGAAGGGTGCTTGAGCGTGCCCAACTGCCGCGGCCTGGTGGCCCGTTCCCGCGAGGTGGAGGTGGAGTACCACACCCCTGAGGGATCCCGGCAGCGGGTGGTCTGGCGGGATTTTCCGGCGCGCATCTTCCAGCACGAATACGATCACCTCAGGGGCCGATTGTTCCTAGATCGGCAGCCGCAGCAACTGCTCTCTGAGGCCGACTACCAAGCCCAGATTTTGGCCCAGCCCCCTGCCTGAGGATCCCAACATGCCCTACCTGGTCATCTACGACGGCCTGTGCAACCTCTGCGCCAGTGGAGTCCAGCTCTTGGAGCGCCTGGATCGCGGACGGCAGTTTTGCTATGCCCCCATGCAGGATGGAGCTACCCTGGCCCAGTGGGGGATCCCACCGGAGCAGGTGGAGCTGGGGATGATTCTCATCGATCTGGAGCACCCAGAGCGCCGCTGGCAGGGATCCGCTGCCATTGAACAAATTGCCGCCCTTTTGCCGGGTGGGGAGCTGTGGCTGGCTTTTTACCGCAACTTCCCTGGCTTGAAGCTTCTAGGGGATCGAGGCTACGAACAGATCCGGGATCACCGCTACGAGTGGTTTGGCCGCCGTAACACCCCATACCTATCTGTCTACCCTGCTTGTGTTTCCTGCCGGGATCCCTTGGCTGACAACCCATAATACTTGGTAATGCTTGCCCTTATCCAGCTACCTGAACTGAAGGAGGCCGATAGGAGAGGGGCTGTACTTAAGGGATCCCTTGACGAGGGATACATTACTCCTAAGTGTTTAATAATTTTTAACTCACCTCATTGGTAAACAGGATGTGTTTGTGTATCAGGAACACCTTTTCGGCCCTGAGAAAGCTGGCCTAGGATGGAAATGTTATGACGTTGTCAAAGACCTTGTTTTCGTCTGGGTGGTCACTTGGTAAAAGGCTGCCGACAGCTAGAAAACAACGCAAAGAGCAAATCTTTTTGCAAAAGGTCTGCTAAAGCGCGTCATCAACCATTGGAAAGTTCCTTGATGCTTTATAAGGAACAACGAGAAGCGATCATGACGAAGAAAGGAGTTACGACCATGAGAAAATCATCTCTTTTTGTTCTGGTTTTTGGATCGATGACGCTGGCGATGAGCGCCGCCATCGCGCACGCACAATCTTGCGCGCCACCGCCGTCGGGTATGGTCGCGTGGTGGCTGCTGAATGAGACATCTGGCGCGACGGCAACGGATATAGTCGGTGGTTTCAATGGAACGGCGCAGCCTGGGCCGATCGGGACAACGGGAAGCAATCCTGGCCCTACGACTTGGTTGCCTACCTCTTTCCCTCCGGGAATGGTCGGGAGTTCACTCTTCTTCGGCGGAAAGAGGCACATTCGAGTTCCACATAATCCCGCTCTGGATCCAGGTACGGGAAGTTTTGCTGTGGATTTCTGGTTCATTTGGGGCGGAGGCAGCGGTCCGATCATCCAGAAGATGTTGCCGAGCGGAGAAGGGTGGGGCATCTTCGTCGTCCAGAACAGCACCAATCCGAGCGCCGCTAACATCGAATTGAGATGGAAGTTCGCCTCGGGGATCAGCATGCCCGTTTTAAGCCTCCCCATCGTTTCAAACCAGTGGTACCATCTGTTCGCAGAGATGGAGCGCAACATCGTTGCTCCTGCGCTCAGCGTCTTGGCGTTGAACGGAACCGGGTTTGTTAACGCTTCTCTCAATGTCCCTCCAACCGAAACCATTGCCACGAACGCCGATTTGCTCATCGGCGGAGATGGGATAAATCCGGGAGCTCGCATTGCGGTCGATGAGATAGAAATCTTCAGCCGATCGCTGACGGTTCAGGAAGTCCAGTCCATCTTCAATGCCGGGAAGGCGGGCAAGTGCAAACCTTCCAATAAAGCCGAGATCTGTATCTTCAAGTTCAACGATCTCAATGGCAACGGCCAAAAGGAAGCGAACGAGCCGCCGCTTGCAGGGTGGCAGTTCAACGTAAATCCGGCGCCACTTCCTCCGTCGACAAACCCTGTGACGACAGGTCAACAAGGAGGTCGCTGTTTCGGCGTGAGCGCGCCGGGGACGTATACCATCACTGAGTCGGTTCAAGCGGGCTGGACGCCGAAGACATCCAACCCGCAGACGGTGAACATCTCACCTGGGCAACTTGTCAACGTCTACTTCGGAAATCAACAATGCGTGCAACCTCCCTCGGGCATGGTCGCGTGGTACCGGATGGACGGGAATGCGAACGATTTCGGAGGCTCCAACAATCCTTCGGCGACCAACGCAATCAGCTTCGTCGCGGGCAAGGACGGTCAAGGTGTGACGTTCGGCTCTGGCGGTTACATCGATATCCCGCACTCGCCCGCGCTGGCCAACCAGCAGTTCACCATCGACGCGTGGGTCAAGCCGCAAGGCCCCGGACCGAACAATGACTTCTGGGGGAGCGTCATCGTGCAGAAGGGTTTGCCGCTGCCAGCGGGGCACACGGCCCAGTCCGTCTCCCTTTGGTGGAGCTCGAACCAGCAAAAATTCCTCTTCGGAATTGGGACCTCCTCGCCGCCAACGAACGTTGCTGTTTCATCCAACACGTTCCCAGCTACGAATACAAATTGGTACCACGTCGCCGCAACCTACGACGGCAGCACCATGAAGCTCTATGTCAACGGCAACCTCGAAGCGTCGAAGCCGTTCACATCGTCCATTACTTACGACCCTTCGATTCCCTGGACCATCGGCTCGACAGCGGCTCCATACCGCGACCTCGGTGCCCCGCGCACCTTCAACGGTGTCATCGACGAGGTGGAGATCTTCAACCGGGCACTGTCGCAAGCGGAAATTCAAGCCATCTACAAATCGGGGAAGTGCAAATTCAAGAAGGTGTTCGATCCGACACAGTTTCCGACGAACTGAAGCGGAGGACATGCTCTCTTAGTTCGTCCCAGTCAGAATAGGAACAATACTTCCGTAAGATCATTACGGAGTTTTGGGAAACAACAGATAGTTCACGGCCAAGGGTTTCTCGGTCACTATGCAACCTACTTCCAACAATTAGTGATGCCAGAGAAACCCTTGGTTGTGACAACTGCCACATAGCGTGCAAAACTCAAACGTTAGGAGGTGTCATCATGAAGAGAATAACAACTATAGCTTTGCATTCCGTTTTTCTCGTAGCTCTTGTTTTCAGCACGGGGCATACCCTTGCACAGCAAGAAACACAAGAAAAGCAGCAGACCGAGAAGAGGCAAGTGCCCATTCAATCAATACCGCGTCCGTTGCCGGACACGACAAGGCGGTTGCAAGAAGCCAACAAGGCCTTCCGCGATGCAGTTGCTTCTGAAATGCAAGTGGCTGCGCGTCAAGCGGGCGTGAAGATCCGCACAGACAACTTCGTTGCCATTCCATTTGATGACTCGAGCATGGTTTTCGTAAACGCAATGATCGAAGGTGCCGACAGAGTGAGCATCAATCAGCTTGCTCAAGGTGCGGATGTGCTTTTTATCTATTCAATTCAGGCGCGAAGTTGGGCTCTGCCGGAAGGCAAATAGACCCTGGTTTCTACGTTGTGCGTATCTCGCAAAATCCTGCCAGCGGGCAGTGGCTCGCCCAATTCAAGAACTCACAAGGCAGGATCGTTTTGGAAACCGAGGCGACGGTTGAGAGACCCGACTCAAACGCTGCCAAGATGCAACCAATGTGCACGCTTGGACCAAAAGGCGAGCTGATTCTCTTTGGCGAGCACGATTCGTTCAAAAATATTACACTATCGGTCAGTTCGAAAAGGTTTCCTCCGCGTGGAGGGGCGGGGGGGGTTATTCTTATTCGCGGAAGGACACTACGCGAGGCAGCATGGCAGGTTGTTAAAGAGGTCGCGAAAGAGCCCGTCTCTATAGAACAGGTGGTTCCTGTAAGTTTTGGACCTATCCCCCAGCCCAATGAGACCATCCTCATGAACTGCGGCACGAAACAAAAACCAGATTGGTGCGCTTGTGATTTGGCAAAATATGGAACACTACCAGATGGAGGAAAATACTGGGTCTGGGGTTGTTGGGGCATTTATAGTAAGAAGTGGTATGTGTTTTTAGTATGGTAAATAGATGGAGGTATAACCATGCCAAACGGAACAAGCACTGCAGTAACTGAGGCAACCCGCCTCAAGGATGTCTTCAATGCGCTCCTTGCGGCAACACTTACTGACGTCTAACAAAAATAGGAGGTATTACCATCCTAGCCGACTCTCTGAAGCCCAAACGCAAGCTCTTAATCTGGGATATTGTCTCTGGCTGGTCAGATAACGGTCAGAACAAGGGGCAATTGATGCCTGCCTTGAACCGCATCGGCACCATCAGAGAAGATGAAGCAGTGATTTGTGTCTTGAAAGACTTTAACCCTACCCTGAGAAATCCCGAACGCTCGGATAATTATCCCGTCATTCGCTACCTGAAAACTTTAGCTAGGCAGAGCCGCAGCAGCCGCAAATCCATTATTCTCATGGGGCCAGAAGCAGTTGTACCCTCAGACCTGAGAGAAGAAATGGTGGTCTGTGACTTTCCCTTGCCCAGCACTTCTGAAATTGAACGAATTATCACCAGCGTTATCCCTCCTAATCTACTGCAGGTGAGCGGTCTTGCTCTTGAGCAACTGATCCGAGCCTGCCAAGGACTTACCCGACAGCGTGTCGAGCGGATTCTGGTCCGCGCCTTGGCTGCCAAGGGCAAGGTCAGCGAAGGGGATATTGATCTCGTTTTGGAAGAGAAAAAACAATACATCCGCCAAACTGAGATTCTGGAGTTTTACAATCCCTCTGAGACTCTGCAAAATGTCGGAGTGGAAAACCTCAAAGCTTGGATTAGAGAGCGCCGCAACAGCTTTAGTGTCCAGGCCCATGCCTATGGCCTACCAAGCCCCAAAGGGATTTTGCTGGTTGGCATTCAGGGTACTGGCAAGTCCCTATGTGCCAAAACCATCGCCCGCGAGTGGCGCATGCCCTTGCTCAGGCTGGATGTGGGGCGACTCTTCGGCGGGATCGTCGGCGAAAGCGAAAGCCGCGTGCGCCAGATGATCCAAATTGCCGAAGCCATGGCCCCTTGTGTGTTGTGGATTGATGAGTTGGATAAAGCCTTTGGCGGCGTCAACAGCGAGTTTTCAGGGGATTCGGGCACCAGCAAGCGGGTCTTCGGCAGCCTGATCACCTGGATGCAGGAAAAAACCAAACCCGTTTTTATTGTTGCCACCGCCAACAATGTCCGCATCTTGCCGGCCGAGCTGCTGCGCAAAGGCCGGTTTGACGAAATTTTCTTCGTCAATTTGCCCAACCAACGGGAGCGGGAGGAGATCTTCCAAGTCCACATCCAGCGGCTGCGGCCCAACCGCGTGCGGGATTTTGCCTACCCTGAGCTGGCCATGGCCAGCGAAAACTTCAGCGGCGCAGAAATTGAGCAGACCATCTACGATGCCATGCACATGGCCTTCAACCAGGATCCGCCCCGCGAGTTTACCCAGGAGGATATTCTCGGCGCCATTCGCCAAACCGTTCCCCTGGCCGCCATCGCCCGCGACCAGATTCAAGACTTGAAAGCGTGGGCTGCCGAGTCCGGGGCCCGAACGGCCTCCCGAGATCAACACCTTGTGCACGAGCTGCAAACCCTGGTGCAAAAAAGAGGGCTGGGCCCCATCGAAGTCGACAGCCCCTCCTCATTTAAGTTTTCTAACTAAGGCAGCTCTACCGAGGTGGGCTTGGAGGCGTAGGTTAGGCCCCAGCCCAATTTCTCCCGCATGACGCGGAAAAACTCCGGTCGGCGTAGGCGAATCAAATCTGTGCAGTAGGGGGCGCGGACAACGCGAATTTGGTCTTCTGGCAGGATGTAGCAGCCGGCATTGCCGTCCGCTACCAAAACCAGCGGCTGAGGGCTGGCGGGGCTGATCCATACCTCTTCCGAATCGGGAAAGACCAGAGCCCGTGAGGCCATCGAGTGGGGACAGATAGGGATCAACTGCAACACCGGCAGGCCGGGAGTGATGACCGGCCCTCCCGCAGAAAGGGCATAGGCGGTGGAACCGGTGGGGGTGGCTAAAATAATGCCGTCGGCAGCCACATCCAGCGGTGAGTGATCCCCAATGGTTACTTCAAAGTGGCACATGCTGGTCAAGGGCTCGCGGTGGAGCACCATCTCGTTGAGGCTGAGCACCTCCCAGCGCAATTCGTTGCCGCGGTAGGCCTGCACCAGCAACATGCTGCGGCGATCGAGAATGTACTCGCCAGCAATGGCTGCCTTGGCCGCCTCCTCCAGGTGGGTTAGGTAGGTCTCTGTCAGAAAGCCCAGGTGGCCCGTGTTCACGGCCAGCAAGGGGATCCCTTTGGGGGCCAGTTGCCGGGCTGCTGCCAAAACGGTGCCGTCTCCCCCCAGCACCACGGCAAACTTCATGCTCTCGTCAAAGCCGGCGGGGGCCAGGCTGTCCACCTTGGTCAAGCAGACGGGACTGTCGGGCTTGGCGTAGCCAAGGATGCCGCCCCAGTTGGGTGCGACACAGACTTCCCAACCCTGTTCCTGAAACCAGCGGGACAGGGTTTCGCTGCTGCGCTTGGCGGCGGGCTTGGCGTCGTTGTAGAGGATCCCGGCTTTGGGCTTGCTCATGGGGCAGTGGTGAGGCAGAGGGTGCCAAAACTCTATCAGTTCTGGATCGGCTCTGGGATCCCTTCTGCAACCAGGACGGCAGCGGTCTCGGGTTTTGGTGAAGTAAACCTAGCTTCCGTTCCGGGGTGCCCTGGGCTCGCCTCCAGCTTCGCCCTTGGGCTGGGCAGCGGATCCCGCTTTGCGGGCGCTTTTGCAGCAAACGGTGGCCGGCCCGATGGCCATAGCCAATCCCATGCTGTTTCCTCCGCCCAGGGATCCCTTGCCTTAGAATCAGGCTGGAAGGCCTCCCCAGCAAGGTCTGGTTTCCCCTTGGTTTGGACAGGCTGAGGGGAGTTGCTGTCAACCTCGCTCCTTTCCCCATGCAAGCCTGTACCCTGATTGCCCGCGCCAAGATCAATCTCTACCTAGAAATCCTCGGCTCCCGCCCCGATGGCTATTCCGAGGTGGCCATGATCCTACAGAGCATCACTTTGGCGGATCGCGTGCATCTCCAGCGCCGTCCCCACGGGATCCTCTTGATTTGCGATCACCCGGAAGTGCCGGCAGATGCCCGCAACCTGGCCTACCGCGCGGCTGAGCTGCTGCAAAGGGAATGTCGGGCTGAGCTGGGAGTGGAGATCCAGCTGGAAAAACAGATCCCAGTAGCAGCGGGCTTGGCGGGCGGCTCAGCGGATGCGGCGGCAGTTTTGGTGGGTCTGAACCAGCTTTGGGGCCTGGGCCTGACGGTAGGAGAACTGCAGAGCTTGGCGGCCCGTTTGGGATCCGATATTCCCTTTTGTGTGCAGGGGGGGACGCAGTTGGCTACGGGACGGGGAGAAGTTTTACAGCCGCTGGCCGACTGGGAAGGGATCCCGCTGCTGTTGGCCAAGCCCCGGCATCTAGGGGTTTCCACCGCCTGGGCCTATCAGGCCTTTCGGGCTCGCCACGCCGCTGCCTCGCCTTCTGGCGCGCCCTCCCGGCCCACCTTGCCTCAGGTGCTGGCTGCTCTGGAGCGTCGGGATCTGCTGGGCTTGGCCCGCAGTTTGCGCAACGATCTGGAGCAACCAGTTTTGGCCGAGCACGCTATCGTGGGAAAATTGCGCCAGGCCTTGCTCGAGGCAGGAGCGCTGGGATCCCTGATGTCGGGCTCAGGGCCGACGGTGTTTGGGATCATGGCCAGCCTGGAGAGGGCCGCCCAAGCCCGTGACAGTCTGTGCCACCACTTTCCAGAGGTGGATTTCTGGGTAACCCAGTTTGCTCCCACCGGTATTCTGCTGGAGCCGGATCCCCAGGCCCTCCGTCTCCCCTAGGGCCGGTCAGCTCAACTGGGCTAGCCCGGCCTTGGGAAAGGTGCTTTGCCCGCCCCGACCTCTGACTTGACAAGCTTTGGTAACAAGTAGGACATTGAAGCTGATACATTTACGCTGAACACTGCTGAACATCACTGTTCAACTATGCAGCGATAGCATTCTGCTTGTTTCCATTCGCGTTAGCGGGACGGAG
>NZ_JBSSDI010000035.1:0-25116 GCF_054060575.1 Thermostichus sp. MS-CIW-15
ACTACCAATTTTCTGCTTTGCTTTGGCTACCATGTTGGCAGACTCGAAAGTAAACAGAAAGATCAACTGGTAGTAATCCGTACTGAACATATTATTATTATACATTATTTTCAGTATAGTTGAGCTTATTATTGACTAGAGTCATGCTCTCCCAGAGCTTGCGCATCTTGGCCAGGTAGGGATCCCCGGTGCGCAGGCGCAGGCGCTGGGAGACTTTGAACTGATCCGCTTGTACCATCACCAGGTCGATGGGGGGGCCGACGGAGATGTTGGATTTCATGGTGGAGTCGATGGAGAGGAGACCCCGGCGTTGGTGCGGGAATCTGCCGCCATCACCAAGCCAGAACGGGTGAGGATGCCAAAACAGTAGGTCATGGGTGCAAGGGGCTCGGCTTCTCGACTGTAGGATCTCAAAGCAGCGCCGAACCGATTTTGCTGCGGATCTCTTCCCGGAGGCGCGCGGTAATGGAGGTCTCGTCCAAATCGGCCAAAATTTGGGCAATGGCGGCTTTGGGCCCTTCTGGCCCCCAACTGGCTCCTTGGGCCAGGTAGCGACGGGCCGCCTCCCCGATGGCGTAGCAGGAAAACCCGGCCAAGACCGCTTGCGTCAGGGCCACCGAACCGTAGGCCCCTAGGGAGAATCCTCCAGCGAAGGGCAGGGATCCCCCCAGCAAGGTTTTCAGGGATCCCAGGCCCAAGAGCGCCACCCATTCTCCTGCCCCCAGGCTGAGCATGCTGAGGACGATCTTCTGCAGCAGTTGTGCGGCTCCCGCGCTGCTCATGGGCCAGCCATAGAGGCGGGACAGGCGCAGGATCAAGGCAATATCCAGGGCCAGCCCTCCCAAGGTATCGAGCAGGGTAACGGGGTTGAGGGCAACGGCCAGCGCCTTGGTGCGGGCAGCGGCGGCGATGAGGTCTTGGGCTTGCTGGGCGCGGCTTTGCAGCTTGCGCTCGATGACCTGTTGGTTGACGCGATCGGCAAACAGGAGGGCATTCAAGGCCAGCAGGGAGCGCCCCTCCCGGTGCAGCACCTCCAGGATCTTCAGGCGCAGGGCGTCCACTTGGGGGGGGCCGATCTCCATCTCCACGCCGAAGCTGCCATCTGGCCTCTGCACCAGCCGCGGCACGCGCGGGGAGGCCGCCACCATGACGATCTCGTCGGGAGAAAGAAGTTGCCGCACCCGTTCGTTGCGGATCTTGTCGTAGATGGCCTGGCGATCCGCCTCCGGGTACTGGTCGATCTTGTTGAACACCAGCAGCATGGGCTTGCCCGCCTCCCGCAGGGCCGCCAGGGCCTCAAACTCCACCCGCGTCAGATCCCCGCAGACCACAAAGAGGATCAGATCGGCCCGCTGCGCCACCTCCTGGGCCAGCCGTGCCCGCTCCTCGCCGTCCACTTCATCCAGGCCGGGCGTGTCGATCAGCTCCAGACGGGATCCCTGCCAGTGACTAACCTGAACCGACTGCACCGAGGCAGGGGGCAGACGGGATCTCTGCAGGGCTGCTGCAGAGAAGGGGGATTGGGGGCGGGTTTCCCAACTGATGTTCCAAGCTGCCGCTTGCTGGGTGCGGGTAATGCCGTGGGTGGGCCCCGTCTGGAAGACCGGCTCCCCCAGCAAAGCATTGAGCAGAGAAGATTTGCCCCGCCCCACCAGGCCAAAGGCAGCGATGTGGATCACCTCGGTTTCCAGCTTGTCCAGCAGCGTCTGCAGGCTCTCCAGCTCCCCTTCCAAACCCGCCATCTCCTGGGGGCTTAGATCCAGTTGAGCCACCCACTGGCGCAGGCTGCGCTTGGCTTGCTGGTAGTTGAGGTCATCTTCTAGGGTGTTGCGGCGAGCCATGGCAGTGACGCTCAATAGCAGTGGAGAACAGCCCGGCAGGGGCGGGTGTCAACCCTCAACGACAACGATGACGATAAGCAGAAACGCTAATCTCAAAGAAAGGCAGTTGGCCTTGCCGGGATCTGCAACTTTAAAAATAACGTTGAGAACTGGGAGTTTGCGACAGGAGGTTTTTCATGCCGAGGGCCATCTGGAACGGGGTGGTTGTGGCGGAGACCGACCGCTACGAAACCGTGGAAGGCAACATCTATTTTCCGCCGGAATCCCTGCGCTGGGAATACTTCCAGACCAGCTCCACCCACACCACCTGCCCCTGGAAAGGACAAGCCAGCTACTACACCCTGGTGGTCAACGGCCAGGAGAACAAAGACGCCGCCTGGTACTACCCGGATCCCAAGCCGGCTGCAGCCAACATCCGCGGCTACGTGGCCTTCTGGAAGGGCGTCGAGGTAGAACTCTAGCCGAGCCGAGTTGCCAACTGAGTATGATGGAGAAGAATTGGAGGGGCAATGCGATGCTGACCGATGGCCAGATTCCACGCAGCCCAACCCGCTGGGCAAGCAGGTGGTGTTGGGCCGGCTTGAGCCTCCTGTTGCTCGGTTGTGGCCCGGCAGGGTTTCGCACGCCGCGCCCCACGCTGGCCGGCAGCGGCCTCAACAGTATCTTCCCCGATGGGGAGCCCTCCTTCAGCGGGGATGGTCGCTACCTGGTGTTTTCCTCCGCCCGCGGCGGCAGCCAGGATATTTTTCTCTACGACACGGTGGAACAGCGGCTGGTGGACTTGCCCGGCCTGAATTCCAGCGACGTGGCCGCCACCTCGCCCGACATCAGCGCCGACGGCCGCTACATCGTTTACGTGTCCAATGCGCTGGGCAAATCGGAGATTTTTCTCTACGACCGCCAAACCCGCCGCGTTGAGAATATCAGCAGCCGGGTACCGGGAGATGTGCGCAACCCCACCATCAGCGGCGATGGCCGCTTTATCGCCTTTGAGAGCAACGGTCGCGGCCAGTGGAACATCGAGATCTTCGACCGTGGCCCGGCAGCGGCCACACGGCCCTCTGCCCCCAGCTCTTCTAATGCCGGCAGCAATCCCTAAGGGGATTCAGGAATAGCCAACCTGGACTTGTCGCATGCTCGCTGCCTTCGCCCAACGACTGGAGCCGCTGCACTCCAATGTCTTTGACCAGCTAGACCAGGCCAAGTGGGAGGCGCGCCGGTCGGGCTTGGATGTCATCGACCTTTCTTTGGGCTCCTCAGACCTGCCCCCGCCCCCGGAAGCGCTGGCAGCCATTCAGAGGGCCCTGGCAGATCCCTCCACCTATGGCTACACCCTGTTCCACGATACGGCCGAGTTTCGCGCCGCCTGCGCCCAATGGTATCTCAGGAAGTTCGGCCTGGAGATCGACCCAGAAACTGAGGTGCTGCCGCTGATCGGATCCCAGCAGGGAACGGCTCTCCTACCGCTGGCCCTGCTCAATCCCGGGGATGTTGCTTTGATCACCGACCCGGGCTACCCCTCCCATGGGGGCGGGATCCATCTGGCGGGCGGGATCCCCTACTATCTGCCCCTGCGGGCGGAAAACCGCTTCCTGCCCCAGTGGGATGAGATCCCGGCGGAGATCTGCCGTCGGGCGCGGCTGTTGGTGCTGAGCTATCCCCACAACCCCACCACCGCCACCGTCACCCCAGAGTTTTGGCAGGAGACGCTGCAATTTTGTCAGCAGCACGATATCTTCCTGGCCCATGACTTTCCCTATGTGGACTGGCGTTTCGACGGCCAGGTGGCTCCCTCGGCGCTGCTGGCGGATCCCGGCAAGACCCGCACCATCGAGTTCTTTTCCCTCTCCAAGTCTTACCACATGGGGGGGTTCCGGGTGGCCTATGCCATCGGCAGCCGCGAGCTGATCCGAGCTTTGCGCCTGGTGAAGTCCACCATCGACTTCCACCCCTACCAGGGCATCCTGCGGGGGGCGGCGGCGGCCTTGGCAGCTCCCGACAGCTTTTTGGATCACTGGCGGCAAGTGTACCGCGAGCGGCGAGATATCGCGGTGGCGGCTCTGCACCGCATCGGCTGGCCCGTGCCCCTGCCGGAGGCCACCATGTATCTGTGGGCGCCTCTGCCGGAGTTTTATCGCGGCTCTTCAGCCCAGTTTTGTCTAGACTTGGTACGGGCTACCGGGGTGGCTCTGTCGCCAGGCTCAGGCTTTGGCCCCGGCGGCGAAGGCTATGTCCGCTTTGCGCTGGTGGCAGAGGGATCCCGGCTGGAAGAGGCAATAGAACGAATTGGGGAATTTTTGGGCAAAGGCACTTCTGGTCTCCGGCAGGCCTAGTCGCATAGAGCCAGCTTAGAAGCAGCAAGGGGGCAGGCTACAGATGTTCCTCTGAGGCCGGTTGTTGTCCCCGTCCTGGCCTTTTAGGCTGCCAGTATTAGCTGCAGCCAGTGCCGGCTAATCTGAGCCAGGATAGGAGTTGTGTTGGCCCAGTTGGCTCCCAAGGGGCATGGAAAAAGAGACGCTCGAGAGTTTTTTGTCCATCCGCGGGGTGATGGGGGTAGCGCTCCTGAGTCGAACAGGCCGCCCTTTTTTCTACCGTTCTTTTCAGAACTTGGACAGCCGACAGCAGCAGGCCCTCACCGAAGGGCTGTTTCAGGTTTTGCAAACCATGCCCCCAGGACTGGACTATTTTGACTTTCAGTTTGCCGAGCAGCGGGTTTTCGTTTACCCTTTGGGGCCGGAGTGGGTGCTGCTGGTGGCGGTCAATGACGACCTGGTGATGCCGGTCTACACCTTGGCCGTCAACCGCCTGCGAGCCGAGCTGCAACGGGATACGCCGAAGGGCCTGGCCACCTTGCGCCTGTTGACCAGCCAGGCGGAGACGGGTCGGAACCTTACCCAACCCAGCTCCACCCTAGCAGAAGGCAAGCCCACACCAAGGGAGGAGGCGACCCAGCCGGCAGCGACAGGCAGCCGCATGGAGATGGATGTCTTCGTGCAATCTCTCAATCGTCTTTGCCAGATCACAAGCGGCTATTTGGGCAAGGCGGTGATCGTCAACTATTGGAAGGCGGCGCGGCAGGAAGTGGTGGAACGCCAGGGATCCTCAGCCGAGTGGCTCCATCAGTTCGAGATCGAGCGCAGCGGACAAATCCACTACAAGGGCACCCTCAAGGAGCTGGACGAATCTCAACAAAAGGTGCTGCGGGACTGGGTGCTGGCTTTTTTCCGCCGCTGCGAAGAGGTGATCCACGATTTTCGCAATTTAATCAAATCGGCGGAATTGCGCTTTTGACATGCTCCCTAAGGCCACAACACCCCCGCCCCGCAAAGGCTGGGCGGCTCTTGGCCGCGGAAAATCCAGGCTAAGCTATGACCATAGCCACCGTGGATCACGCTAGGTGCAGACGGGATCCCTGACCGAGGGTAGCTCCTCTGGTCACTGCGAACCGGTGCAGCGAGGATCTGCTTTGCTACCGCGATGCCACCGGATCCCTCGCTACCATCTGCTTACGGCACGCTAAGCGAAGGAGTTGCCATGCTGAGAATCGTCACCCAGCTAGCTGAGGCTGAAGCCGAGCTTAGACGGATCTCGGAGCGCACTCAGGCTGACCAGAACTTGCACCGCGAGGCAACCGTGCGGGAGATCCTACAAGCGGTACGCCGCCAGGGGGATCGCGCTCTCCTGGCCTACACGGCGGAGTTCGACCAGGTGGAGCTGAGCGTAGCCGAGCTAAAGGTGTCGGGGGCTGAGCTGGAGGCAGCCTACCAGGCGGTATCTCCGCAACTGCTATCGGCCCTGCGCTTGGCCAAACAGCGCATCGAAGCCTTTCACCGGCAGCGGGTGCCCAGCAGTTGGGTGAGCTTTCCCGGCCCCGAGATCGTCTTGGGCAAGCAGTACCGCCCGGTGGATCGCGCTGGCCTCTACATTCCAGGAGGGCGGGCCGCCTATCCCAGCACGGTGTTGATGAACGCCATTCCGGCCAAGGTGGCGGGGGTGCCCGAGATTGTCATGGTGACCCCGCCGGGATCCGACGGGCTGGGGGGCAAGGGGATCAGCCCGGCTATTTTGGTGGCCGCCCAAGAAGTGGGCATCCACACCATCTATCGCGTCGGCGGGGCCCAGGCTATTGGGGCCTTGGCCTATGGCACCGAGACCATCCCCAAGGTGGACGTGATCACCGGCCCCGGCAACATCTATGTGACGCTGGCCAAGAAGCTGGTCTACGGCACGGTGGGGATCGACTCGCTGGCGGGGCCTTCCGAGGTGTTGATCATCGCCGACGAGAGCGCCAATCCCCTCTACGTGGCTGCCGATCTGCTGGCCCAAGCGGAGCACGATCCCTTAGCAGCCGCGATCCTCCTGACCCCCGATCCCAAGCTGGCCCAACAGGTGCAGCAGGCTGTAACCACCCAGATGGAAGCCCACCCCAACCGTCTGCTGGTGGAGAAGGCGGTGGCCAACTACGGCCTGATCGCGGTGGTGCCGGATCTGGCCACAGCGGTCAACTTGTCCAACCAGTTTGCGCCGGAACACCTGGAGCTGCAGGTGGCGGATCCCTGGGCTCTGCTGGATCCCATTCGCCACGCGGGGGCGATCTTCCTGGGACACTACACCCCAGAAGCGGTGGGAGACTACCTGGCCGGCCCCAACCACACCTTGCCCACAGCGGGGGCGGCCCGCTACGCCTCAGCGCTGGGAGTGGAGACCTTCCTGAAGCACTCCAGCCTAATCCAGTACGGCTCGGCAGCCCTGCAGGAGGTGGCCGGCGCGATCCAAGCTCTGGCGCAAGCCGAGGGGCTGCCCGCCCATGGCCAGTCGGTACAGGTACGGCTGGCGGAGGAGCACTAACCTAGCCTAGACAGGGCTTGAACCGCAGTGAAGACGGAAGGTGGAGCAGATGGGGAGCCGGCTCAGGCAAAACTGGCTGGGGCAACTGGGGGGAGCTCTTGTGGCGGTTTGGATCGTCTGGGCGGAGGGGAGCGCCGCCTGGCCGAAGGACATAAAAGACATAATGTCGGCTGCCCCCGAAGCAATCTCTTCTCCTGCCTTGCCCATCCCGTGGGAGTGGGTATACGACTTGCAGGAGCAGGCGCGGCAACGGCAGTGTACGCTGGTGGGCCTGTTGCGCAGCCGGCCCCTGCCGGCCCCGGATCCCCAGTGGCAGGTGTACACTCGTCTGGATTTGGTTGCCACGCCTCAGACCAGTCGGTTGACCAGTGTGTTGTTTGCCAAGAACACTCGTACCCAAGCCTTGCAAGTGATCTATCAAGCTGCGGCGTCTGTGTACGACCCCGTTGAGCCATTGGATTTTGCCATGATCCTGCCTCTGGCCTGGCAGGACAACACCCTGCTGGCGCGGGAGTACGCAGGCTGGTTCCAGACCGACTTGAGCTGGGATCGGGCGGTGATCTGGCCCTTGCCCGCCGACTCGAACAGGATCCCACCGGTACAGGTTTGGGAGCCACCGCCGGCCCTGGGGTATGCCGAGCTGCTGGACTGGGATCCCCAGGCGCGAGGGCGGGTGCTGTTTGCCGTGGCCGATAGCCTGGAGGAGGTGCCGCGGCTGGTGAGCGTTGGCCCTGGTCAAGACTTGCTGTTGCGAGGGACGGCACCGCTGCCAACCTCCGAGCCTCCTCTCCCGCAAAAGGGCTGGACCAGCGCTACCCTCGCAGGGTCGGTACCCATTTGTCATGCCAACAACTTTGGGCTAAACATCAGGTAGTTCCTCCCCAGGGTTTTGGAGCTGCCGCCGATCTTTGGGGTGCTTAGGAGCCGAGGGGAGGATCTAGAGCAGCCCCTAGCGGGAGAGGGAGTAAGCATGCCTAGACCCCAAGTACGACGCGGCTGGCCTTTAGAGGCCTTTGTGGGCGATGTTATTGTCTGTACGCTGGAGGGATCCCATCTGGATCAGGTGACGGAGATCCGGATCAGCCCGGCGGGCAAGGGGATCCGGGTTAGCTTCGGGGATCCCTTGGGGCGCTCCCAAGAGCCGGTGCAGGCCACTGCCGAGGCGCTGACTGTGACTTTTGAGATCGATCCCAGCACCTACCCCGGCGAAAAGCGCATCGAGCTGATCTCGCCGGCAGGGCCCAGCGATCCCCTGCCGTTTTTGGTGATGATGTAGAGGCGCGCAGAGGGGAAGTGAGTCATGGCGTTGGCAACTGCCTCGACCGACTTGGGCGCGCTGCTGCTGGGAGTGGGCCTGTTGCTCCTGGTGGGAGGCTGGGCCTGGCGGCTGCGGCGACAGCAGCGAGCTGCTCCCCCAGACTCGACAACTGTTTTGCCGGCAACGGCGATTGACCTCTCTGCCCTTACGGCGGAACAGGCGGCCCAACTGCAGCCCTTCGAGCAGGCGGTGGGAGATCGGCCGCGGGAGCCCATTGCCTGGTACAACCGCGCCACCACCCTCGACCAAATGGGGCAGGCCCAAGCCGCCCTGGCCAGCTACGACCGGGCCCTGCAGCTGAAGCCGGATTTTCCCGAAGCCTGGAACAACCGCGGCTCTCTGCTGGACGATCTCGGCCGTCACCAGGAGGCGCTGGCCAGCTACGAGCGGGCTTTGCAACTGAGGCCGGATTTTTTCGAGGCCCGCTTTAACCAGGCCAACACGCTGCGGCAACTGGGCCGCTACCAAGAAGCGCTACGCGCCTACGAGCAGGTTCTCACCTTCCGCCCCGACAGCGGGGAAGCCTGGCATCTGCACGGGCTGACCTTGGCCTCCTTAGAGCGGTGGCAGGAGGCGGTGAACAGCTACGACAAGGCCCTGGCCATCAATTCCAGCGATCCCCGGGTTTGGCAAAGTCGCGGGCTGGCCCTGGTGCACCTGGAGCGCTACGCCGAGGCTCTGGCCAGC
The DNA here is from genome assembly GCF_054060575.1 of Thermostichus sp. MS-CIW-15. Taxonomy (NCBI): domain Bacteria; kingdom Bacillati; phylum Cyanobacteriota; class Cyanophyceae; order Thermostichales; family Thermostichaceae; genus Thermostichus; species Thermostichus sp. MS-CIW-15. Next base: position 8,695 of record NZ_JBSSDI010000035.1, read on the forward strand.
TATGAACGGGCTCTGCAACTGGGATTGGAGTCGGCCTCTCTCTGGGCCGGCCACGCCCTCGCCCACCACCGCCTGGGCAACTGGATGGAAGCTCTCAACAGCTACGACCGCGCCCTGCAGCAGGATCCCCGGCGTTCTCAGATCTGGGTGCAGCGCGGCCTGGTGCTGATGGACTTGAACCTCTACGGGCTGGCCATCCAGAGTTTTGACCGAGCCCTGCAGATGGATCCCGACGATGCCGAGGCCCACTACGCCAAAGCCTGCTGCTGCGCCTGGGAAGGCCAGGTGCCCCAGGCCCTGCAAGCCTTGGAGCAAGCCCTGCGCCTGCAGCCGGAACGCTACCGCCCCTTGCTCGCCTCTGAGCCCTATTTCGACCTCATTCGCGGTGAGCCGAGCTTTACGGCCTTCCTGACAGCCCTCTCCGGCCTTGGAACCGACACGAACTCTACCTCCCTGACGCGAACGGCTCCATCCTCTGCTTCCTAGATTTCTTCTGAGGTTCCAAAGTGAGCCAGCAGCAGCAATCCGGCGATTCCGCCAAATGACGGAGAGAAATTCGGCTCTTTTGCTGAAGAAAGCTGCTGATTTTCCGTAGGGATGCTGTTGCTTGCGGCGGAAAACCCAGTAAACTAAGAACACTCCAGCTCCTGGCAGATCTCGGAGGCAAGCTGTGTTCTTGTTAACATCTGGTAGCATTTTCACGGCTACAACCTGATACTGTCTGCCTGCAAGCTTCTTCGCGGTTGGTTCCAGCAGAAGTCTGGCCTAGGGAGAATGGGGGTCGCCTGGCATCCTCTGCCTTTGAGTTGTTTGGGTGCTGAATCCAACCTTGAATGGCTTCAGCTCAAAAAGAAAAAAAGTAGTTGTCTATGCTAACGGCTCCTCAGCAGCCTTCTCTCGACGACTCCGAGCCGCCGGCGCCATCGACAGCCGCGGCTCCCCTGTTTTCTGCCAAAGCTGGTGCTGGGGATTCTGGATCCGGAGCTGTGGGTGCGTCTATGGCATCCAAATATGAAGATGTTAAAGCTCAAACTGCTGCACTGTTGCGACTCTACCACCAGACTCGGGATCCAGCCCTGCGCAACCGGCTGGTGGAAATAAACCTGGGCTTGGTGCGCAAAGAAGCCCACCACTGGCGTAACCAATGCGACGAAGGATACGACGACTTGGTGCAAGTGGGTTGCATAGGGCTCATCCAAGCCATCGAGCGCTTCGATATCAGCCGCGGCCTGGCTTTTAGCTCCTTTGCCATGCCCTACATTCGCGGAGAAATTCAACACTACCTGCGAGACAAAAGCCCAACAATACGGATCCCACGCCGCTGGGCGACGCTGCAGCGACAAGCCAAGAAGGTGATCGCGCGCCTGAGACAAGAATTGGGCCGTTCTCCTTCTGAGGCGGAGGTGAGGGAAGCCCTACAACTGACGGAGCAGGAATGGCGAGAGCTGGAGCTGGCCCAACAAAACAGCCTTTTGCTCAGCCTAGATGCTCCCGTACAAGTTGAAGAAGACAGCGTTGCTTTGGGGGATACCATTCCCGATCAGCGCTACCGCAGTTTTCAACTGGCCGAAGAAGATCGCATCCGCCTGCAAAATGCCTTGGCCAAGCTGGAGGAGCGCACCCGACAGATTTTGGAATTTGTTTTCTTCTACGACCTCACCCAAAAAGAAACAGCAGAGCGGCTGGGGATCAGTGCCGTTACCGTTTCCCGACAGGTCAAAAAGGGCCTGGAGCGCTTGGCTAAGCTGCTGAGTCAGGACATTTTTTAGGGCGTTGCCGAGAAGGAAGATCCCTGGGCTTTGCGACAGTCTCCAGCGCTTTTCCAGGCAGATCTGAACCCTCTCCCAAAGTGGAGATCAAGGCGACAAAGAGCCTCACAACAACTTTCCCGTAGTCCAAGGCTTTAGTTACTTCAATATCAGTGCAGTATCCTGGTCGAAATAGCTGTAACTTGTGTCTTCGCTTTAATCTTTTTTGTCTCGAGCTTTGTCTGAAGCTTGATCTTTGTCTTGGGAACAATTTGCTCCCCGGTTCTGCAGTTGGCTTAGTTGGGAGCGCACCTGCAAGGCAATTTGCAAAGCAGCATCCAAAAGCTGCGACTGTTCGCTGGCCTGTTCTCTTAGCTGGAGCGCAGTCAGAGCTGCCAGCTCGTCGCCGAAGAACTCCCTTTGCTGCTCAATAAAGTCTTTGTTCTGCCGCAAGATCCGTTCAGTTTTCAAGGCGCGGATTAGGTCGCTGCGAGTCAGCTTCAGAGCCTCGATGATCTGATCCCGCTGGGGCAGCTTGGCCTCAGGATTGCCCGCCTCTACCAATTCATCGTTGATGTGAATGGCTTGAATGAGCCGATTGTAGCGATCTACTTCTTCTAGCAAGTTCAGCAAGAGCGGCATGCGGCGGCTGCGGAAAATCCAATAGGCTTGGCCCAAAGCGGCAATGGCTGCCAGGATTCCCCATTCCACCAGCCAACTTTCCCAACTGCTGCGCAGGCCAGGGATCAAAATTCGCCCCACCAACGTCAGCAGGGATCCCCCTGACCAAAAGGTCAAGAAACGGCAGAACAAATCCAGCACCAACAGCAGGCCCAGCAGATCCCAAAAGGCGGAGAACTGGCGCAGCCAGTCTTTCCAGCGACGGATAGGCCGAGGTCGGTACAGCCAGGCTATGGGTACCCCAGAAAGGTTTTCCACCAGAAAAGGGGAAATGACCAGCTCTTGTAAATCCCGCCGCATGGCCATTGCCGAGTGTTACAAATTGTCCCCATTCTACTGAGATTGTTTTCCTGCTTGGGGATCCCTTGCTGGAAGGAGACTACCGGCAAATCTGGATAAGATAAGATCTGCTCTGCTATTTGGGTCTTCACGCCCTTGCGCCGGCAGCAGCGGGAGACCGGCTCGCGGAGCAGCAATGGGTACAGGTTTGGGAAAGAGGAGACAAGCAGGGTGAGCAGCCAACTGCGCCAACTGAAGGCCCATCTCGCTGAACCGGAAAACTTTGCCCCCTACGGACAGGTGATCTACCCTGTCCCCGACCACAAACCCTTCGACAGCCAAGATGCCCAGTTGGTTTTGAATCAGGGCCAGCCCCGCTTCTACTTGATGCGCCTGCCCCGCCGCGGCCTCAAGTTTAGCCAGATAACCCACCACACCCGCTGCACCCAGTGTCTGGGATCCCTGCACGGCAAGGAGTGGTTTATCGCCGTCGCGCCGCCCGCCGACGAGCTGCAAGTGGACGAGATTCAGGCTTTTCGGGTGCCCGGCGATCGCTTTATCAAACTGGAGATGGGCACCTGGCATGCCGGCCCCTACTTCGACCACGAGGAGTTCATCGATTTCTATAATCTGGAGCTGGCCGACACCAACCTCACCGACCACGAGACGATCAACCTGCTCCAGACCTACAACCTGGAGTTTCAGATCGTCCCCTGAAGGCGGATCCCTGCAGTCTCGGCAAAAAAATCGATGTAGTCTTTACGCTTGAGCGCGGAAAGAGGTGCGGGGATCCGCAGCTACGCTATAGGAAGGGGCAGAGGCTGAACTCAGGTTCTAGCCCTAGAGGATCCGGCTGAGTTGGGTGAGCATTTCTTGACTGGGGTTCGAGTTCTGCCCTTGCCGACAGAAGTCTCGGCACAGCAACTTGTTGGGCCAGGTGATAGAACAGGGTCAAACCTGGCAGCGTTTTGGAGGTTTGTTGCGATGGCCGCACTCCAACTCAACAAGGTGAGCCGCCAGCTCTTGGGGGCTCTGGCCCTGTTCCTGTGCCTGGGACTGTTGTCTGCCTGCGACGAGGGTAGCAGCAGCACCGTCAGTCCCCCCAGCCTCACGCCCACTCCCACCCCCGCTGGTCGGTAAGCCCACAGGATCTTGCATGCCTTGGCAGCGGCTGCCCAGTTTGCAGCAAGTCTGGGCAGGGATGGTTTTGAGTCTGCTCTGCCTTTTTCTGTTGGCAGCCTGCGGCGGTGGGGAGGGATCCCTTACTGCGGTGGGGCCCCCTCCGGCAGGGGAGCTGCCCATCGCCGGTTTCTTGTGCCAGTTGGATCGCCAGACCCGCAGCTTTGCCGGCCCCATCTATGCCGAGCAGCCTCAGGCTGCCACCTGCAATCCCGGTCGCCTCACCCCGGCAGCAGCCCAAAAGATGATGGATCGGCTCAACTTTCTGCGGCTGTTGCACGAGTTGCCGCCGGTGAAGCTCAATCCCGAATTCTTGGAGGCCGCTCAGCAGGCGGCCCTGATGCAGGTGGCCAATGGCGCCCTCAGCCACCAGCCGCCCCCTTCTTGGCGCTGCTTTACCCCTGCTGGGGAGGCGGGATCCCGCTTCAGCAACCTGGCGGTTGGGCCCATCCTAGAGCTGAACGGCCCCGATCCAGGCCGGGTGTTGGCGCGGCAGGTGGACATCTATTTTGCCGAGCCAGGTCGAGAAAACTTTGTGGATGTGGGGCATCGCCGCTGGAACCTGTATCCTCAGTACGCCCAGGGGGCCTACGGCATTGTCTTTGACCCACGGGCTGGACGGGTGACCCAGGCCAACGCCAACTGGATCTTCGGTTTTGACGAGTCGGTGCCAGATCCAGAGTTCATCGCCTTCCCGGAGAAAGACGGCTACCTCTACCGCCTAGAAGGGTTTTCCGGCCAGCCCCTGTCTGCCTACCGCTGGTCTTTCTCGGTGCCCAGCCGTGGCGGCAAGGCTGATCTCAGCCAAGCCCAAGTCCGCATCACCGATGCCCTCAGCGGCGAGCCGGTGCCTGTTGGAGATCTCCGCGTGGGGGATCCCGCCTTTGGCCTGGAAACTTTGACCTACTCCGTGGGTTCGATCCAGCCCAATCGCAACTACACCTTTGAAATTAGCGGCATCCGTCTCAACGGTGGCCCCCCCCGCACCTATCGCTACACCACTGCCCTCTACGACTGCGATCCCCAAACTTCCCAACGGCCCGCACCCCTCACCGAAGGGCTGGGGATCCCGCCCCGTCTGCTCTGGCAGATGGACTTTCAACCCTCTCAACTAGCTTTTCCTCACCCCCAGCCCCTTTCCCAAAGGGGAAAGAGGGGTCTGCTGCTGATACATTCACGCTGAACTCTCCTGAACATGGTTCAGGAAAGAAGCGATCGCATCCTGCCTATCTCTGAGCAGGAAGGCGGTATCCCGCAAAGCCCTGAGGAATACCCCCCGAGCGCTTTCCCCCTTCACTTCCCGGCAACCGTTGCGGTGGACTCAAGGATCAGGGGGAAACTTGGTCTACTATATCCCTCTCAATGACTTTTGCCAAACCGCCTAAAGCTCAGTAAATTCAGCAAAGTTCAGGGTTTTGGGGGTTAGAGGCATGCTCCTGGAAGCCTGACTTTATGCATAAAGCGCAATTCGAGAATGACAAAACTGCATAACCTGTTACAGAGTGTAACTTCCAATACCAAAGTTAACGGTTCGTCATCGCTAGGATAGCCAATGTTCACCCCACGGCAGCGATCATGGCGAACCAATTTGAACGCCTCAAAAGCGAAAAGGATGGGCTGGCGGTCAAGGCCGAGCTGGAGGCGTTTGCCCGGATGGGTTGGGAGAACATTCCTGAAGACGACCGGGATCACCGCCTCAAGTGGCTGGGGATCTTCTTTCGCAAGCGCACCCCTGGCCAGTTCATGCTGCGGCTGCGCCTGCCCAATGGGATCCTGACCAGCGGCCAAATGCGCAAGTTGGCCGAGATCCTCTGCCCCTACGGCCAAGATGGCGTAGCCGACATCACCACTCGGCAAAACCTGCAACTGCGGGGCATTCCCATTGAGGACATGCCTCAGGTTCTGCGGCAACTCAAGGAGGTGGGCCTGACCAGCATCCAGTCGGGCATGGACAACGTGCGCAACATCACGGGATCCCCTCTGGCCGGTATTGACCCGGACGAGCTGATCGATGTGCGCGGCCTCACTCGCAAGGTGCAGGACATGGTTACCAACAACGGCGAGGGCAACCCTTCCTTCAGCAACCTGCCGCGCAAGTTCAACATCGCCATCTGCGGTTGTCGCGACAACTCCGTGCATGCGGAGATCAACGACCTGGCCTTTGTGCCCGCCTTCAAAAATGGCCGCCTGGGCTTCAACGTCCTGGTGGGCGGCTTTTTCTCGGCTCGCCGCTGCGCCGAGGCAATTGGCCTAGATGTCTGGGTGGATCCCCGCGATGTGGTTCCTCTGTGCGAGGCGGTGCTGCTGGTCTACCGGGATCACGGCCTGCGGGCCAACCGGCAAAAGGCGCGGTTGATGTGGCTCATTGACGAGTGGGGCCTAGAGAAGTTCCGGGCGGCTGTGGAGCGCCAGATAGGCCACCCTCTGCTCAGGGCAGCGGAAAAAGATGAGGTGGTCTGGCACAAGCGGGATCTGCTGGGGGTGCATGCCCAGAAGCAGCCGGGCCTCAACTTTGTCGGCCTGCATGTGCCGGTGGGGCGGCTCAACGCCCTGGAGATGATGGAGCTGGCCCGCTTGGCGGAGGTGTACGGCTCCGGGGAGCTGCGGCTGACAGTAGAGCAGAACGTGCTCATCCCCAATGTGCCCGACTCCCGAGTGGCCCCGCTCCTCAAAGAGCCGCTCTTGAAGAAGTTCTCCCCTAACCCAGGGCCATTGCAGCGGGGGTTGGTGTCCTGTACGGGCAACCAGTTCTGCAACTTTGCCCTCATCGAGACCAAAAACCGGGCTGTGGCCTTGATGGAGGAGCTGGAGGCGGAGCTGGAGATCCCCCAAACGGTGCGCATCCACTGGACGGGCTGCCCCAACTCCTGCGGCCAACCCCAAGTAGCCGATATCGGCCTTATGGGCACCACTGCTCGCAAGGACGGCAGGGTGGTGGAGGCCGTGGACATCTACATGGGAGGAGAAGTGGGCAAAGACGCCAAGCTGGGCGAATGTGTGCGCCAAGGGATCCCTTGCGAAGACCTCAAGCCCGTCTTGGTGGAGCTACTGATTGAGCACTTCGGGGCCAGGCCGCGTCGTGATCCCTCGGCTGCTCAGACCTCTGCTTCCCCCTTGATGACCTACTAGGCAGTTCGTCGTTCGAAATTTTGGAGGTTGTGATGTCTAAGCTATTCAACACTTCCTCTCCCATCTCCCGTCGCCAGTTTTTGGCTGGGGCAGCTGCCCTTGCGGCTGGAGCAGCTACGGCTGGGATCCCCCGCGCCCAATCGCAATCCTTGGGCAAAGGCTACTGGGTGGCGCAGGCCGATACTCCCGAAACCACCAGCGCCAAGCTGGGGTTCATCGCTCTAACCGACGCGGCCCCCCTGATCATCGCTAAAGAAAAGGGGTTCTTTGACAAGTACGGCATGAAGGACGTAGAGGTGGTCAAGCAGGCCTCTTGGGGCACCACCCGCGACAATTTGGTGCTGGGATCCGCCGCCGGCGGCATCGATGGGGCACACATCCTCACCCCCATGCCCTACCTCATCACCACCGGCAAAGTTACCGATGGCAAGCCGGTGCCTATGTACATTTTGGCCCGTCTCAATCTGGACGGTCAGGGCATCAGCATTTCCAACCAATATCGGGATCTGAAAATTGGCTTGGATAGTTCCCCCCTCAAAGCTAAGTTTGCCGAGTTGCGAGCAGCCGGCAAAGAGCCCAAATGTGCGATGACCTTCCCCGGTGGCACCCACGACATGTGGATGCGCTACTGGCTGGCCGCAGGCGGGATCGATCCCACTAGCGACGTCTCCGTCATTGTGGTGCCGCCGCCGCAGATGGTGGCCAATATGAAATCCAGAACCATGGAAGCCTTCTGTGTGGGCGAGCCTTGGAATGCCCAGCTGGTGAACCAAAAAGAGGGGTATAGTGCCCTCACCACCGGCGAGCTGTGGAACGGCCACCCGGAAAAGGCCTTTGCCCTGCGGGCCGACTGGGTGGATGCGCACCCGAAAGCCACCCTTGCCCTGTTGAAAGCGGTGCTAGAAGCCCAGATCTGGTGCGACCAGATGGAAAACAAAGAGGAGATGTGTCGCATCATCGGCGACCGCCGCTGGCTGGGGGTGCCTGTGCCCGATATCTTGGGCCGTTCTCGGGGCACTTTTGACTACGGCACCGGCAAGGTCGTTGAAAACAGCCCCCACCTGATGAAGTTCTGGCAGAACTACGCTTCCTACCCCTTCAAGAGCCACGATCTCTGGTTTTTGACCGAAAACATTCGCTGGGGCTATCTGCCTGCCGACACCGATACCAAAGCCTTGGTGGAGCGGGTGAATCGGGAAGAACTCTGGCGAGAAGCTGCCAAAGCCATTGGTCAGGGGGCAGCCATTCCCCCCAGCACCTCTCGAGGAGTGGAAACCTTCTTCGACGGGGTGCAGTTCGATCCCGAAAATCCTGCCGCCTACCTGGAGAAATTGGCGATTAAGAAGCTGGCCTAATTTCCCAACTTTCCCCAGCAAGTTAGCTGCAAACCCTCTGTCCAGGAGAGAAGGGATCCCCGAATCCCCACAAAGAGTGTTCAACTGAAACCCCTTCTCTCTTGGGATCCTCTTAAGTTGACTTCAACCTTACTCCCAGCAAGCCATGAGGATTTTCCACTCTGCCCTACAGTTGGGCTACCACCTCTTTCGGATCCTGCTTCCCCTACTGGTTGGCCTAGGCCACTGGCTGCTGAAAACCGGCCAAGGTTCTATTCTTCAGTCCAGTACCGGAATCGGTTCTCCCGCCAGTTCTGCACCTTCTTCTGCTTGGCGGCAAAGAGTCCAAATCCACAAAGCGCTGCGTCGCATTCTGTTGCCCGCTACGGCCATTTTGCTCGTCCTGATTCTCTGGCAAATCATTTACAGCCGTCCCGGAGCCAATTTGCCCACGCCTCTCCAAGTTTGGCAGGACACCTGGGATCCCCTCATTAAAGATCCCTTTTTTGACTATGGCGGCAATGCCAAAGGTCTGTTCTGGCAAATTTGGGCCAGCTTGCGGCGGGTGTTCATTGGGTTTGCCCTGGCCGGCTTGGTGGGGGTTGTGGGCGGCATGATCATCGGGGTCAATCGCTGGCTGTACGAGGCTTTGGATCCCATTTTTCAGGTGCTGCGCACGGTGCCGCCTTTGGCCTGGCTGCCGATTTCTTTGGCTGCCTTTCGAGATGCCAACCCTTCCGCCATTTTTGTAATCTTCATTACGGCCCTCTGGCCCATTTTGATCAACACTGTTGTCGGCGTACAGCAGATCCCTCAGGACTACCGCAACGTGGCCAGAATTGTGCGCATGTCCGGCTGGAAGTACTTTTTCAAAATCGTTTTCCCGGCAACTGTGCCCTATATTTTTACCGGCTTGCGCATTGGGGTGGGCTTGTCTTGGCTGGCCATTGTGGCAGCGGAAATGTTGATTGGCGGTGTGGGCATCGGGTTCTTCATCTGGGATGCCTGGAATAGCTCCCGCATCAGCGAAATTATTCTGGCTTTGATCTATGTCGGGATGGTGGGTCTTCTGCTGGATCGCATCACGGCTTGGATTGGCTCGCTGGTGGTGGCTGAGGATCGCTAAATGAGCTTGGCCGAGTTTTAGATTGGTTGCTGACAATTTCTCCATGTTCTCAGAAATCATCTCAGGGGAATCATGAAGACCCAGCCTTACATTGAAGTGGATCATGTCGACAAGGAATTTCTCCTCGACAACGGAGAGGTCTACCCTGTCCTGAAAGACATCCACCTGGAGATCCAAAAAGGGGAATTTGTCTCGCTAATTGGCCACTCCGGCTGTGGCAAATCGACCCTACTCAACATCATCGCCGGCCTGGAAAAGCCTTCCCGCGGAGGCATTCTCCTGGAGGGCCGACAAGTTACAGATCCCGGCCCAGATCGCATGGTGGTATTTCAGAACTATTCCCTGCTGCCCTGGCTGACGGTGCGGGAGAACGTTGCCCTGGCCGTGGACGAGGTGCTGGGATCCCTTCCCAAAGCGGAGCGGGACCGGATTGTGGCAGAACACATTCGCCGTGTGGGGTTGCAGGGGGCAGCCGATAAACGCCCGGCCCATCTGTCAGGAGGGATGAAACAGCGGGTAGCCATTGCCCGGGCTTTGGCCATCCGTCCGCGGGTGCTGCTGTTGGATGAGCCCTTTGGCGCTCTGGATGCCTTGACGCGCGGCAACCTGCAGGAGCAACTGATGGAGATTGCCCAGGCGGAGCAGCTCACCTGTGTCATGGTTACCCACGATGTGGATGAGGCGCTGCTGCTTTCGGATCGGGTGGTAATGATGACCAATGGCCCGGAGGCCCGCATTGGCCAGATTTTGCGGATCCCTTTTCCTCGGCCCCGCCATCGTTTGGAAGTGGTGCGTCACCCCGATTACTACAGCCTGCGGGGAGAGATGATCTACTTTCTCAACCAGCAAAAGCGGGCTCGCCAAAAAACGCCTGTTCGCGTGGCCATTGCCAAACACGGCCTGGAGAAGGTCAATTTGGAGGTTGGCTTTGTGCCCCTCAACGACTGCGCCCCGCTGGTGGTGGCGCAGCAAAAAGGCCTGTTTCAAAAGCATGGCCTGGAGCAGGTCACCCTGGTGCGAGAGCCAGGCTGGAAGACCATCTGGGAAGGGATCCGCTCCGGTCGGCTGGACGCGGCTATGGTGGTGGCCGGGATCCCGTTGGCTTCCACCTTGGGAGTAGGGGGAGTTCCGGTGCCTTTGATTACCGCGCTAACCCTCTCCCGCGGCGGCAACGCCATTACCTTTGGGCGCAGACTTTTGGAGCGAGGCGTTCAAAGCCTGGCGGATTTTCGCCAATACCTCAACCACACCCCCGACACAGTCCACACCCTGGGAGTGGTTCATCCGGCTTCCATGCAAAACTTCCTGTTGCGGCACTGGCTGGCCGGTGGGGGGGTGGATCCGGATCGGGATGTCACGTTAACCGTGATCCCACCCCCGCAGATGGTGGCCCACCTCAAGGCCGGCAACATCGATGGCTACTGCGTGGGCGAGCCCTGGAACTCCCGCGCCGTGCGGGAACAGTTGGGATTTATCGTCGCCACCACCCCTGAAATCTTACCCAGCCACATCGAAAAGGTGCTGACGGTGCGCCAGGACTGGGCCCAAAGCTACCCCCGCACCCACGTGGCTCTGGTCAAAGCACTACTGGAGGCTTGTCACTACTGCGATCAGCCGCAGCACCGTTCTGAGATCTTGGAGTGGCTGGCTCAGCCCCAGTATGTGGGCGTGGCCCTGGAGGATCTGCAGCCGGGGTGGACGGGTATTCTGCAGCGGGGAATTGCCGATGAATCCCAAGCCCTTGTCGGTTTTCACCAGTTTGCCAACGGGCGCAACACCTGTCCGGAAAGATTGGAACACCTCTGGATCCTGACGCAGATGGCTCGCTGGGGACTCTGCGCTTTTCCCCGCAATTGGGTTTCGGTTCTCGACCAAGTTCTGGACAGCGAAACCTACGCCCTAGCCGCTAGAGAACTGGGCCTGCCGGATCGGGCCCATGACCGCGGAGCTTTGCTCTTTGCCGATGGATCCCGCTTTGACGGAGAGGATCCCGTTGCTTACCTGGAGTCGGTGGCCATCCGGCAGGATCTGAAGCTGCAGGAGTACCAGCTCAGCGAAGTTTAGCTTTTGTTACCTTAAACTCTCGATTGGAAAACACCATGATGACCAGCTCCCGCACGTTCTCCTCACCGCTATCTTCTGCTTCTCCGGTTGCAGGACTGCCCCTTCTTTGTCTTCAGAATGTGGGCAAGACCTACTTCACCTCAGCAGGGCCCTTCGTTGCGCTGGAAAATATCAATCTGGAAGTGGCTGCCGGTGAGTTTGTTTGCATTATCGGCCACTCGGGTTGTGGCAAATCCACCTTGATCAACATGGTGGCGGGTTTTTCGACTCCCACTTCGGGATCCATTACCCTCAAGGGCCAGCCCATCACCTCCCCAGGGCCAGATCGGATGATGGTGTTTCAACATTATTCCCTTTTGCCCTGGCTGACGGCTTTTGAAAATGTTTATCTGGTGGTGGATCAGGTTTACCCAAACAAATCCCGGCGGGAGAAAAGGGAAATCGTTGAAGAACACCTAGAATTGGTAGGTTTAGCAGAGGCAGCCCACAAGCGGCCCAAGCAGCTTTCTGGAGGCATGAAGCAAAGGGTTGCCATTGCCCGCGCTCTTGCCGTTCGTCCAGAAGTTTTGCTGTTGGATGAGCCTTTTGGGGCCTTGGATGCCATTACCAAAGAAGAGCTGCAAGACGAGCTGCTGGCCATTTGGCGGGATCACCGCTGCACGGTTTTGATGATTACTCATGACATCGACGAAGCTCTCTACTTGTCAGACCGGGTGGTAATGATGACCAACGGCCCCGCTGCCCATATTGGTGAGATCTTGACCATTCCCTTTGAGCGACCGCGCATCCGCTCCCGCATTATGGAAATGCCCGAGTTCTACGAATTGCGTAACCGCGCCCTTGACTTCCTCTATCGCCGCTTTGCCCATAGGGAGGATTAAGCTAGGAATCAAAACGCTTGGGGAGGGAAGTTGATGGCCGCTGCTCCGGTTCAGGTAGTTCCAACCGATCTCCCAATGGAGGAGCGGGTCTTGCCCTGCCCAAAACCCTTGCCGACTATCTGGCCAATCCAGTTGCCCAAACCAAATGGGTAGATGGCTACATTGTGGAGAAAGTGGGGCAAACCTTAGGGCATGCAAAGATCCAAACCCGACTTCTCTTCCGTTGGCTCGGTTATGTTGAATGTCAGCCATTGGGGGGTATGGTTTTGGTGAAGGCTCCCGGCCAAACCAAAGGCAAAGTCAGAAGACCTGATGCTGCCTACTCATCTCCAGATTTAATCCAGCAATTTGGAGAGGATATTGCCACGCTACTGCAGAGCTATCCTCTGGTTGAGGAGATCTTCTCTCCAACCGACTGTGGAGAAGATATTTTCCTAAAAGCCCAAGAGTATCTCAGCTCCGATGTACTGGAAGTCTGGCTGATTTTTCCCAGAAGCAAATACGTTTTTATCCAAACTCAAGATGGCCATCTTTGGCTAGCTGAACAGGACACTGACAAGAGCTAGGTTGTATGACCTGGCTTGGAGATCCAAGTTGCCGCTCTTCTCAGCTAAGGGATCCAAAATGCGAGAGAATTGGGCGTTTAATAGGGATCCCCACTCATGGTGACCGCGATGGAGTCGGAAAAAGCTGTCATCAAAACCCTATGTCCCTATTGCGGTGTGGGATGTGGATTGGAGGCGGTTTCGACAGCCTCAGGTGACTGGAAAATGAGAGGCGACCGGGATCATCCTTCCAGCTTGGGGATGGTCTGTGTAAAGGGGGCCACGATCCTGGAGGCAGTTGGTCGGGATCGGCTGCTCTATCCCCTGTTTCGGGAGAGCTTGGATCAGCCCTTTCGCCGCATTTCTTGGGATCAGGCTTTTGAGGAGATGGTTTCTCGGCTGCGCTGCCTCAAAGACAACCCTCACTCCATGGCTATGTATGGATCGGGGCAGTTGCTCACTGAAGACTATTACGTTGCTCAAAAGCTCATTAAGGGCTGCCTGGGCACCAATAATTTTGACACCAACTCGCGCCTGTGCATGTCCTCAGCCGTCTCGGCCTACACCCAATCCCTGGGATCCGATGGCCCCCCCTGCTGCTACGAGGATCTCGATCTCTGCAATCTGGCTTTTCTGGTGGGCACCAACACAGCAGAGTGCCATCCCATTCTTTTTAATCGCCTGAAGAAGCGGCACAGGACCGGATCCCCCCTCAAAATAGTGGTAGTGGATCCCCGGCGCACTCAGACAGCAGAAGCTGCCGATCTCCACTTAAAAATTCGCCCCGGTACGGATATCGATCTTTTCAATGGGATTGCCCATTTGCTGTTGAAGTGGGGATCAATGGCTACCGATTTTATCGAGGGCTGCACCCAAGGTTTTGCCGAATATGCAGCTTTGCTGGCCGATTATGAGCCGCAGATTGTAGCCCAGCGCTGTGGAATTGCAACTGAGGACTTGATTGAAGCGGCCAAGCTCTGGCAGGGATCCCAGAGAGTTCTATCCCTTTGGTCGATGGGCCTAAACCAGTCCAGCGAGGGCACCGCCAAGATCACCAGCTTAATCAACCTGCATCTCCTGACCGGGCAAATTGGCCGACCGGGGACGGGCCCCTTTTCCTTGACCGGCCAGCCCAATGCCATGGGCGGTCGAGAGGCGGGGGGGTTATCCCATCTGCTGCCGGGATATCGGCTGGTGAGCCAGCCCCAGCATCGGGCAGAGGTGGAGCAGGCTTGGGGTTTGCCCGGCGGCTCCATCTCCCCCCACCCAGGACTGAGGGCCACCGAGATGATTGCCGCTCTGGAGACGGGATCCCTGCAGTTCTTCTGGATTGTGGCCACTAATCCTTTGGTGAGCTTTCCGGATCTGGAACGGGTCAAAAAAGCCCTGAAAAAGTCTCCCTTTACCGTTTACCAAGAGGCTTATTACCCTACAGAAACGGCAGAATATGCCCATTTGCTTTTGCCCGCCTGCCAGTGGAGCGAGAAAACCGGGGTGATGACCAACTCCGAGCGCAGGGTTACCCTTTGTCAAGCCTTTCGAGACCCCCCTGGCGAAGCCCGACCCGATTGGGAGATCTTTGCTGAAGTGGGGCGCAGGTTGGGCTTTGAAGCGCAATTTTCCTTCCAAACCGCGGCAGAGGTTTATGCAGAATTTGCCGCCCTTACCGCAAATCGCCTCTGCGATCACTCCGGCCTCAGCCATGCCCTTTTGGCAGAACAAGGCCCTCAGCAATGGCCTTATCCCAAAGAAAGAACCTCGGCTCCTAAGTCCACTCGCCTCTACACAGATTGGCGTTTCCCGACCCCCGATGGCCGCGCCCGCTTTATCCCCCACCATTCCCGTGGCCTAGCAGAGCCGCCGGATCCCCAGTTTCCCTACGTATTAACCACGGGCAGGCTTTACGGCCATTGGCACACCCAAACCCGCACCGGCAGGATTGAAAAAATCAAGCAAATGCACCCCCAACCCTTTATTGAAATCCATCCTCGCGATGCGGAAAAGCTGGGCATCCAAGATGGGGATTGGGTTCAGGTGCGTTCTGCCCGCGGGCGGGCCTATTTCCCGGCCAAGATAACTGCCAACATCGCCCCTGGAACAGTGTTTGTGCCCATGCACTGGGGATCCCTCTGGGCAGAACAAGCTGAGTGTAATGCCCTTACCCATGACATCAGTTGTCCCGATTCCGGCCAGCCGGAATTAAAAGCCTGTGCCGTTGCTCTTGAGAAAGCCGACCCACCGCTCAAGCAATCCCCTCAACTCTAGATTTGGTTCCTAATCGAGGTTCCCATGACTCTGTTTCAGTTTGAGCAAGATTTTGCCGACTCTCTGCGATGCATCCCCATGACCTTGCGCCTAAAGCTGGATTTGTGCGGGATCAAGCTCAAGCTCCATCAATGGGCCAAGTTTTCCTTAGAAGAGCGGCGGAAGTGTGTTGATTGGCCCTCTGAATCTCCACAGGATCTAGAAGAACTCCGCAACCATCTGCGCCATTTGGTTCGCTCCATCTGCCACGAAGAGGCGCAAGAGATTCCCATTGACCCCCAGCCTGAATGGCAAAATCCCAACCAGATCCCAATGGCTGTCCAACAAAAAGCTCAAGACCTGGGGATCCGGCTTGCCCTCGATTTCTGGAGAAACTTGCACGATATCCAGAGATTTGCCTTGCTGAAGTTGAGCTGATCCCATCACGAAAACAAAAATTTCTTGCCCGCTCTGCGAGAGTTTGGCCTTAAGATGGCGAGGGATGGTGATTGCAGTTACTCTGAATCTATTTGAGAGAGATAGTCTGATACATTTACGCTGAACACTGCTGAACATCACTGTTCAACTATGCAGCGATAGCATTCTGTTTGTTTCCAAACAGAATGGCGGTATCCCGCAAAGCTTTGAGTAGAATACCCAAAGCGCAGTTTCCGTGTCGTCTTACTACCAATTTTCTGCTTTGCTTTGGCTACCATGTTGGCAGACTCGAAAGTAAACAGAAAGATCAACTGGTAGTAATCCGTACTGAACATATTATACATTATTTTCAGTATAGTTGAGCTTATTATTGACTAGAGTCATGCTCCTCTGCCATGCGCTGCCCCAGACGACCACCCCCAACCCCTCTTCCACCCTGGGAGAGGAAATGCCTGCTCTAGGGGATCCGGGTCCGCAACAGTTCAAGTGGGCTAATGGGGGATCCCCCTCGAGAGGGGAGAGACTCAGCTCAGCAATATCCGTGCCTAGTCAAAGCAGAGGGCTATTGTTAAGGAATCTAAAGTAAAGTTGAGCTTTTGATATCACTGTTGCCGTCTTGTTACCGAAAGCGCTATCGTCTAAGCATCAAAGCTTTTTTCAAAGCTGCTTTATGGGCCCTGGAGGAGCATGACTCTAGTCAATAATAAGCTCAACTATACTGAAAATAATGTATAATATGTTCAGTACGGATTACTACCAGTTGATCTTTCTGTT
>NZ_JBSSDI010000036.1:0-24651 GCF_054060575.1 Thermostichus sp. MS-CIW-15
GTTGAGGAGTTGAAGAAGTATGTCGAGCAGCAGGCAACGCCCAGATTGTGAGACTCAGGGGCATTGAACCCCTTCGTCTCACCGCCTATCCTCCATCCCGCCAAGCTGCGCTGTGGCGGGAGTACCCCGGAGGTTCTGATGGAAGCCACCTAGGAGGCCCCGCACCACTAGCGCCAATGCAGCTTTCTTTCCAAGAGCAGTTTCCCTGCTCGCGCCAGCGGGACGGAGCCCTCAGAGCCCCTAGCTTCAGCCGCGGGGTAGTTTACCGCAATCCCCAAAAGAATGGCTTGACCCTGCCACTAGAAAGGGGCTCTCTCTAATTCCAGTCGGAGCGAAAGGATTTGAACCTTCGACCCCCACTACCCCAAAGTGGTGCGCTACCAAGCTGCGCTACGCCCCGACGCACCTAAGCCAGAGAAAATCTCTGGAGGTGCTTTACCAGTTTAGCTTCTAGAACCGGATCCCGGCAAGTGCAAGGCCTTGGTTACCGGATCCTGTAGAACACATGCTAGCATAGCTGAGCTGTCAAAATACCACACGCCCGAACTACCGGGTGTCCTCAACGGGGATCCGTTCGGGCGGAGGCTAACCCGTAGGAGATAACCAACTCATGAGCGTAGTCAGTTTGCCTCAACTGCTGGAGGCAGGGGTACACTTCGGCCACAAGGCCAGCCGCTGGAACCCCAAGATGCGGCCCTACATTTTCGCCGAGCGCAACGGCATTCACATCATCGACCTGGTGCAGACGGCCCGTTACCTCAACGAAGCCTATGAATACGTGCGGGAGGGGGCCGAAAAGGGGTGGCGTTTCCTGTTTGTCGGCACCAAACGGCAAGCCGCCGGGATCATCGCCCATGAGGCCACTCGCTGTGGCAGCTACTACGTCAACCAGCGCTGGCTGGGGGGCATGCTCACCAACTGGGCCACCATCAAAACCCGCATCGACCGCCTCAAGGAAATCGAGGAGATGCAGAGCAGCGGCCTGCTGGATCGCCTGCCTAAGCAAGAAGCGGCCCGCCTAAAACGGGAATTGGCCAAGTTGGAGAAGTACTTGGGCGGCATCAAAACTATGCGCAAGCTCCCCGACGCGGTAATCATCGTCGATCAGCGGCGGGAGGCCAACGCCGTTCAGGAATGTATCAAGCTCAAGATTCCGATCATCTCGCTGCTGGATACCAACTGCGATCCTGACCTGAGCGATGTCTTCATCCCCTCTAACGACGACGCCATCCGAGCGATTAAGCTGATTGTAGGCAAGCTGGCCGATGCCATCTACGAAGGGCGACATGGGCAGCTCGACACAGTCGAAGAGGATGAGTACGACTACGAGGGGGCCATGGACATGGATCTAGAGGATGACATTCTGGAAGATGTGGAGGATGAAGAGGAGGGGGATCCCGAGCAGGGAGAGTAACCCTTGGGCCGAGGGTGGGGATCCTGGGTGGTTCGAGTTGCTCCCTGTCCATCCTTTCTCCAGAAGCCTGTATCCTTAAAATCCAGATTCATCCTTTGTTCTGCTCCTGCCTATCCTCTGCATCCGGTCACATCCTTTCTGCCTCTTTGTACGATGTGAGATTTGAGGAACCCTCATGAGTATTGATGCCAAATTGGTCAAAGAGCTGCGCGAAAAGACGGGCGCAGGCATGATGGACTGTAAAAAAGCCCTGGAAGAGTCCGGTGGCGATATGGAGAAAGCCATCACCTGGCTGCGGCAGAAAGGGTTGGCAGGGGCAGCCAAAAAGGCCAGTCGCGTGGCGGCTGAGGGGGTTGTCGATAGCTACATCCACTTCGGCAACCGGATCGGTGTGTTGGTGGAGGTGAACTGCGAGACGGATTTTGTGGCCCGCAACGAAGACTTTAAGAAGCTGGTGCAAGATATTGCCAAGCAGATTGCCGCCTGCCAAAGCGTGGAGTACGTCAGCATTGACCAGATCCCTCCCGAAGTGGTGGAGCGGGAAAGGGCCATCGAGATGGGCAAAGAGGATCTGGCCAGCAAGCCTGAAAACGTGCGGGAAAAGATCGTGCAGGGCCGCATCGAGAAGCGCCTGAAAGAGCTGTCCTTGATGGATCAGCCCTTTATTAAAGATTCCTCGATTACCGTAGAGGAATTGGTGAAGCAGCACATTGCCAAGCTAGGGGAAAACATCCGGGTGCGGCGGTTTGCCCGCTTCGTCTTGGGAGAAGGGATCGAGAAACAAGAAGCGGATTTTGCCGCTGAGGTGGCCGCTCAGGCCGGTCTCAAGCCAGCACAGCCAGCGCAAGTGGCAGAAGTTGCAGCCGCTCCTCCCGCAGAACCTGTGGCTGACCAACCTGCTGCCGAACCTCCAGCAGAGTCCGTTGCCCCAGAACCCGTCGTCGCAGAATCTGCTGACGCAGAGCCAGCGCCTGCTGCTGAGGGCAAGCCCTCCAAAAAGGGCTCCACCAAGAAGAAGAAATAAGCCCATTCCACGCTGCGGATGGATCCCTGAATTCACCCCGATTGGTGGAAGCAGCCTACTCGGTGGGCCTCTCCACCCTGAGGGGGGCTGGCTAGGTGGTGACTTCCTCACGGGAAGCGTCCTGGGAGGGTATTTGGGGCTTTCCTCCCTTTTTGCCTTGGCACGGCAAAGTGTGAACTGAAGAACAGCTCTTTTGATTGCTGGCCATGAGCTACCTTTTGCGCAATGTGCTGATTCCCACCGCCACCGGCTACGAGACTACAGATGTCCGCATTGAAGGGGAGCGGATCGCTGCCATCGGCAAAGAGCTGGCGGCAGTGGGCCCAGATGGCGTAGAGCTCGATGCCCACAACAAGCTTTTGTTGCCCGGCTTTGTCAACGCTCACACCCACTCTTCGGAGCTGTGGCAAAGAGGGATCATCCCGCCCTACCCGCTGGAGCTGTGGCTGGCACAACTGCACGAGTACGCGCCCCCGGATCCAGAAAAGATTTATCTCAGCGCCCTGGCGACAGCGGTGGAAACCTTGCTCAGTGGCGGCACGACCGTAGTGGATCACCTAATCCTCATCCCTGGCCAGGAGCTGGCCACCCTCGAGGCGGCGGTGCGGGCCTACCGAGAAGTCGGGATCCGCGCTTTCATCGGCCCCCTGCTCCAGGATCAAGCCCTCTCTCAGGGGTTGCCCAGCGGCTCCTTTTCGGATCGGGAGCTGGAAACCTATCCTCTCTCCACAGCGGAGGTGTTGGCCATTGTGGAAGAGGCAGTGCAGCGCTTTCACCGGCCAGAGGAGGGCATCACGCTGATGGTGGCCCCCACCGGCATCCAACTCTGTTCTGACAAGCTGTTTGAGGGCTGCGCGGAGTTGAGCCAGAAGTATGGCCTCCCCCGCCATGCCCACCTGCTGGAAACCCGCGCCCAGCAGAGATTGGCCCAGGAAAAGTACGGCTGCAGCGCAGTCGAGCACCTGGAGCGCTTGGGCTACCTAGACCGGAGAACCTCGCTGGCCCACTGCGTCTGGCTTACCGATGCCGATATCGAGATCTTGGCCCGCACCGGCTCTACGGTTGTCCACAACCCCTTGAGCAACCTGCGCCTGGGCAGCGGCATCGCCCCCATCCTCAAGTACCGGCAGGCGGGGGTGAACGTGGCCTTCGGCTGCGATGGGTCAGCCAGCAATGACTCCCAGGATCTCCTGGAGGCCATTAAAATCGGCACCATCCTGCACAACATTACGGATCCCGACTACCGCCACTGGATCTCGCCGCGGGAGAGCATCGAGATGGCCTCTCGCGGTGGGGCCATTGGTCTAGGGCTGGGAGAGGAGCTGGGATCCCTGGAGGTGGGCAAGCAGGCGGATCTAGTGCTTTACGACCTCACCCAACTGTCGCTGTTGCCCCGCACGGATCCCATTGGTCTACTGGTGCTGGGCCGGCCCACCCAGGTGGTGCACAGCGTCTGGGTCAGGGGGAAGCGGGTGGTGGCCAACGGCGAGGTAACGACGGTGGATGTGGCCAAGCTGCGGCAGGAGCTGTTCGCTCACAGCACCTGGGATCCCTTCCGTCGCTCGCAGCAGGCAGCACAACTGGAGGCCCGCTACCGCCAGGTGATGGGTCTGCCAGAATAGCCCTAGAATTGTCGGGGCCGACCGTGGGAGCAGCAGCCGATTGGGCCAGAGCCACCGAGCAGGTGAAGCGGCAGGCGCTGGCGCTGGGCTTTGACAAAGTCGGCATTGCCAGCGCGGCGGATCCCCCTGACTTGACGAGCTTGCGGGCCTGGCTGGCCGCGGGCATGGCCGCCGACATGGCCTGGATGGCCGATCCCCGGCGAATGGATCCAGAG
Source organism: Thermostichus sp. MS-CIW-15 (assembly GCF_054060575.1). Lineage (NCBI taxonomy): Bacteria > Bacillati > Cyanobacteriota > Cyanophyceae > Thermostichales > Thermostichaceae > Thermostichus > Thermostichus sp. MS-CIW-15. The sequence goes on from NZ_JBSSDI010000036.1 coordinate 4,276, forward strand.
CGGGTGCTGCCGGGAGTACAATCTCTGGTCTGTGTGGCCCTCAACTACTACACCCCCACCTGCCACAGCCGGGATCCAGCTAAAGGCAAGATCTCCCGCTACGCGTGGGGGCGGGACTACCACCGCGTGTTGGGACGGCGGCTGAAGCAGCTCCACCTCTGGATGCAGGCCCAGTTTCCGGACTACCGCGGTCGATTCTACGTCGATACCGGCCCAGTGGCGGAAAAGCCCTGGGCCATGCAGGCGGGCTTGGGCTGGATCGGAAAAAACGGCCTCTTGCTTACCCGCGAATACGGCTCCTGGGTATTTCTGGGGGTAATCCTGACCACTCTCCCGTTGATCCCCGACCGGCCCCACACCGCCCACTGTGGCACCTGTAGCCGCTGTCTGGAGGCCTGCCCCACCCAGGCCATCGTCAGCCCAGGGGTGGTGGATTCCCGCCGCTGCATTGCCTACCACACCTTGGAAAGCCACGCCGAGCAGATCCCTGCCGAGATCGCCCAGAACCTACACAACTGGGTGGCCGGCTGCGACATCTGCCAAGAGGTCTGCCCTTGGAACCAGCGCTTTGCCCGGCCCAGCCGGATCCCCGATTTTCAGCCTTACCCTTGGAATGTTGCCCCCGATCTCCAAGAACTGGCGCGGATTGGCGACGAGGAGTTCGACCGCAGGTTTCCCGCCTCTGCCCTGCGCCGCCTCAAGGCCCACCGGCTGCGCCGCAACGCCCAAGCCACTCTCAGCGGCCATTCGGGCTCCACAGACCACAGCAACGATTTGGAAGCCCATACTCCCGTTCCTCACCCTGAAGCGCTCCGCGCCGCTGACGCGAACGGGTAGAGGGCGGGCTTCATGGCTTACGCCACGCTTCGCGAACAGGGATCCCTGCTATCGCAGCGGGCGTTTCCTGAGCTTTAAGAACGGGATGCCCCACCGCTCTGGATTTGATTCCCCTCGCCAAGTTGTGATCCCGTGACAGGCTTAGCCCGCAGTAGGGGCAATCGTGCCACCTTTCGTGGAGTTTTTTGGGAACCACCTGACCACACCCAGAACACTCTTGACTCATGCCGTTTGGATTCCCTGCAATCGTCAACAGCCCAGCTCTTTCAGTCGTCCACGCCCTAGCACCCCCTATTGGCTTCCCCTCTTCTCAGACCCTAACCCTGCCTGGATAACGATTACGAAGACTATTACCCCAGCTACCGGCACAACCTACTGCAATCCGGGTGGAAACCCCTGTACCGCCATTTCGATGCCGAGTATTCCTGTGCGGGATCCCTGGGCGTTGGCCGAAAAATTTTTGGAGATGTGTGCAGCGATATTGCCAATGCGGTAGGACGTAGAGAGTACAGCGCGCTTCTCAACTTTCAGAGAATACCTGTTACAAGATCGAAGGGTTTTGGAATAGCGTCACTCCACCTCTGCCCAGCCCCGACCATACAGTATTTCATGATCAGCTTTCCACGCAGACGCCGATTCAGCAGCAGGTGAGCCGGGATCAAGTTCCCATCGATGACGTTTTAAGGCGCCTGCAGGAAATGACCGTTCTCAGAGTTTTAGCGCATCTGGGGCGACTGGTGCAGTTGGCGCAATTCCATATGGAGCGCTACTTCTACCATCCAGTCGAGCGGTTCAGCAGTTGGGAGGAAATCAGCAGCCTGGGCACCACCTATGCCTTCTGACCGGAGCCGCAGATTTGGCTACAAGTTCAGGCCACCTATCACAACTGCCGCCGCTACACCCTGCTGGGCGTGGCTCTCAGGCCCTTGTTCGCAAGGTTACTTACAATCTGGCAGTGATGGTGAGCGGCTACCAAAGCCGGATCGGGCAAATCCACAGCCCCTATCCAATCAGTTCTTTTCCCACCGAAATTCAGGCCTTTGCAGCTTCTACAGCAGGAGCGATTGGCGGTCTTGGTGCACGGGATCCCGGGTACGGGCAAAACGGGATGGACGCAGGCAGTGACCCACGAGCTGCTGGGGCCCCTGCGCTATGCGGTGCTCATCTTGGATCACGAAGCCGTGCAGGAGTTCATCGCGCCCCCCTACCTGGAGGGGGTCTGCCTGATCATCAACGAAGCCGATCACCTCGCCCAAGACCGAGCCAGCGAGGTAGCCCAGCAGAGCACCAAAACCGAACGCATCCTCAGCCTGTTAGATGGCACCCTTCACCAAAGCGTGCTCGCTCCCGATTATCTCGACTGCGAGCAGAGGTTGGTGGTGTTAATGACCTGCAACACGACCGAGCGCCTGGAGCCGGCCGTTTTGCGCCAAGGGCGGGTGGACTTGGTGCAGGAGTTTACCCACCGGTTTGCTCGAGCTGCTATCGGCAGCCACCTGTTCTCCTCTCCGGACAGGTCAGGGGAGCAACTGAGGCCAATCTTCGATTTGGGTCAGGCTGGGGTGGGCTAGGTAGCCCGCAGTTGAACCGGCATGACCAAATAGCAGAGGCGCGTCGCTCCAATCGGCTTCCAGATGGCCGGCTGGGTAGCGCCGTTCAGCTCCAGGCTCACCTGCTGTGTATGAAACACCTTAAGGGCCTCCAGCAGGTAGCGCACATTAAAAGCCAGCTCCAGGTCAGGGCCGGACATCTGTACCGGCAGAGATTCCTCGCCGCTGCCCACATCGGGCGCCTCGGTGCTGATGCGTAGGGTTTGGGTTGCCTCAGAAAGGTTGAACTTGATGATGTCGTTCCGCTGGGCAGCAAACACCCCCACTCGCTCCAAGGACTCGATCAAAGGCCGACGCTCCAGGGTTACATGCCGCTCAAATTGCCGGGGGATCAGGCGGTTGTAGTCGGGGTACTGGCCCTCCAAAAGGCGGCTGGTAATCCGCTGCTGGCACTGAGCGCTGCCGGCGCCAGGGGGCAAAATAAATTGCACCTGCGACCGGTCAAACCGCAGTTCCACCGCGGAGGCGGCCGTCTGGGCGCCGAGGATGCGCTCCACCTCTCGTAGAGTCCGAGCGGGAATGGTGAAATCCAGCTTCGTCCCCCCAGCCGCCAAATCAACTGGGATCCCTTCCGCCTCCACCTGAACTATCGCCAGGCGATGTCCATCGGTGGCCGCAAACTCCAGCCGCGGCGGATCCCCGGTCAAGAGCTTGACATGTACACCCGTAAGCACTTGCTTGGTGTCATCACCGGAAGCGGCAAAGAGGGTTTGGCCAATCCCTTGCAGCAGGCTCTCGATGGGCAGCTCAAGGATCTGGGCGGCTAAGCTCTCCTCCTCAGCATCGGCATCGGCAGTACGGGGCGCTATCTCGGGCAAGGTGGGATACTCTTCCGCAGGCATGCCGCGTAGCTGGTACTGGCCGGCGGCCGATGTAAGGGTCACGGCAGCGCTCTCCGGCACTTGGCTGAGGCCGATCGGGCCGCTAGGCAAACGGCTGACGATGTCGCTGAGCAGCTTGGCCGGCAGAGTGGTGCGACCGGATCCCTTCACCTCGGCCTCGAACTCGCTGCGAATGCCCAAGTTCAAGTCAAAGGCCGTCAGGGCAACCCGCTGTGCCTCTGCACTTGCCTCTACCAGCACGTTGGCCAAAACTGGCAGGGCAGGACGGCTGGCAACGGCTCGGCTAACTGCAGCAAGGTGGTGGCTGAGCTCAGCTTGCTCACAGGTGAAGCAAAGACAACCGGCAGGTAGGTCGACAGCCTTGCCGAAGGACTCTGTCCTGTTGACGGGGAAGGGATCCCCAGACCTGCCGTCGCGCGGGGCAGACGCGGGCGATCCGGTTTCGACTTCCCAATCCGCAGGACGTTGAGCTTGCACCATCAGGGGACTTGCGAGCTGAATACGCCTATCCTACACCGCCTGCTTCCCACGGATCCCTCCCTGCCCAGACGAGTTTTGCAAAAAATTTTCCTCGCGCGCGCAGGATAAAGTTAAAAATCACGATCCCTACCCAATTTAATTTTTTAATCTAGTAGTAGTAGGGGCTGTGGAAACTGTGGAAATTGATCGGAAAAACCTTGCGCCACAAGCTTTTGATCGTATTCCCCACCTGTGGAAAAACTGTGGATAACTTGGCCAACTTTCCACAAGGTATAAATACTCTGTGGATAACTCGGGAGGTTTTTCCACAAGTTTTCCACAGATTTTTGAAGTTTTCCACAAGTTTTCCACAGGCTGAGGGGGATGAAAATGTTGCTATTCCCTGACAAATTTATAAAACTTAACGTACGACCAGTGTGGGATGCTCTAATCTAATGGTTCGTTGCTCTAGATGTGGTCTGGGGATCCCATGAAGGCTGGGGGCGGCCTTCGGGGGATTTCCACAGGTTTTCCACAGGCTGCTCGGGAAAACCGTGGCAGCCTGCGGGAGGCTGGCCAGGCCCGCCAGACCAAAAGCTCGCATCGAGCTCAGGTGCGGCTGAAGCTGCTGACCGCGAGCTTCTGTTTGGCATGGTTACTGTCATTTCGGCCTCAGCCGGAGCAGTTTGCTTATGCTCAACTGCCCATAGCAAGTCAGGGTCGCTTCTCCAGAAGCGTGGATGCCTTGTTTCAAGATGAAAACGACCGTTTGCAAACGGCGGTCAAAGACCGATTGGCTACCGCCCAGCCGTCAGGGTAAAAGGATCCCCCACTCAATTTCAGGTAGTCTCTTCAAATTGCTCTTCGTTTGAGTCTTCAGTTACTTCTTCCGGTTGCAGCGGGGCCTCTTGGCAGCGCTCCATGGCCTGAAGCAGAAGGGCTTCCCCTTCTTGCAAGGTTTCGATGCGACAGAGAAGGGCGCGAAACTGAGAGGCGCCGGCAAAATCCTTGATGTACCAGGTCATGTGCTTGCGGGCCTGACGGATGCCACGTTCTCCCTTATACTCCCAGAGGCCCCGCAAGTGTTCTAAAGCCATTTGAATCCGATCCAGGGGGGTAGGAGCCGGCCTTTCTTGGCCGGTTTTCAGGAAGTGATCGATTTGCCCCACCAGGAAGGGGTAGCCCATCGTGCCGCGGGAGCACATCACCCCGTCGGCTCCGGTCTCCTCCAGACACTTTACCGCTGCATCAGTCGAGAAAATATCGCCGTTGGCGATCACCGGAATGCGTAAGTGCTCTTTGACCCGGCGGATCCAATCCCAGCGAGCCTTGCCGCTAAAGCCCTGGGCGCGTGTGCGGCCATGCAAAGTAAGCAGTTGCGCTCCAGCCTCCTGCAGCCGATGGGCAAAATCCAGAATGTTGATCTCCTGATCTGACCAGCCCAGGCGAGTTTTCACTGTAACAGGTACAGGTACAGCCTTGGCCACCGCTTCCACAATCCGGGCTGCCGTGTCCGGCTCCCGCAGCAGGGCAGAGCCGCCGCCGTTTCTGGTAATCTTGTTTACTGGGCAGCCCATGTTGATATCCACCAAGGTCGCCCCCTCATCCACGGCCATGCGAGCCGCTTCGGCCAAAAAGTGGGGCCGGCAGTCGAACAACTGGATGCCGATGGGCTGTTCTCCTTCACCCATTTCCATAATGCGGGGCAGCTCGCGGGCATAGTGCAACCCGGTGGCGTTCACCATCTCGGTGTAGACCAGGCTTTGCGGGGCAAAGCGGCGTACCAACCCCCGAAACACTTTGTCGGTTACGCCTGACAGGGGTGCCTGAAAGACACGACTAAAAACCTTTACCCCCCCAATCTCAAGGGGCTGGGCCATTCGAGCTTGCAATTGCGGCGAAAGCTGCAGGCTCATCGGGATCCGGAGAAAGCAGACAGCAACTTACCCTTCTTTGTTGACAAAGTAGAGAAGGCCTAGGATGCGCGCTTGTTTGATGGCTTTGGAGACTTGCCGCTGCTGCTTGGCAGTCAGCCCCGTGATGCGGCGGGGCAGGATCTTGCCGCGCTCGGTTACAAATTTCTTGAGCAGCTCAACATCGGTGTATTTGATCGGCTCTCCCGGTTTGATGGGAGACAGGCGGCGACGAGCGTAAACCATAGGTCAGGAGAACGGTAAAGCGTCTTGAACTATTTGATCTCTTTATGGACGGTGTGGCGGTTGCACTTGGGGCAGAATTTCTTCAGCTCCAAGCGGGCCGTGGTGTTACGGCGATTTTTGGTGGTGGTGTAGCGGTTTACCCCCGGAGAACGTTTGTTGACGTTGGTGCGGCACTCCGTACATTCCAGGGTAATGATGATGCGGGCACCCTTTGCTTTGGCCATAGTGGATCCCAAGATGGAGGTGAAAGTCGGCTCGAGATCCCCAAAACCCCAGCCAACGAGGTTGGAGATGGGCTACCTCGCAAGCGCGATCACCAATTATCCAACTTTTCTTTGACGGAATCAACCCAGTTTTTGACTTGCCTGCCGGTTTGTTGGCGGAGGGCGCGGGTGTTCCGATCCACGTCCCTGCTCAGGCGCTGCATCTGTCTGGAAAGATCGCGCACAGTTTCGTTGCGCTGAGCTTTGCGCAACAGGTCGCGAGCAGCGGACTTGACGTCCTCGGCGGCTTCTCCCTCCAGAATTTCCTGCAGCAGCCGCAGGGCTTTTTCATCCAGGTGGTAGCCTCGCTCCGATTCCACCACCAGGGTGCGTCCGGCGCGGTCGTGGATGCTCTGGCGTTTTTCTTTATCGAAAAGGGCGAACAGGCCATCGGCAGCCAAAGGCACCAGCAGGGCTTCCGTGAGGATAAACAGCGAGAGCACCCCTTCGCGGGCCAGGGAGCGCACCAGATGGGGTGAGGCCTCGGTTTCGGGATCCAGGGTTTTGAGGTTCAGCAGCCATTTGCCGAGGCTTTGGCCGGCGGGGCGGGATTGGAAGTAGCCGCGGTTCACCAACCAGGTGGCAAAAAAGGCGATGTAGCCGGTCATATCCACGGCGCCCGCATCGGCTCCCACCAGGGAAGCCAGGCCCTGCGCCAGGTAGGAGACCCCCAGCCCCAGCCCAAAATCCAGGGCAAAGGCTCCGATCCGTTTGCCCCAGGGGGCCAGTTTGGGCAGGGTTTCCTCAGCCTGGGGGACGCTGGCTGCTTGAGAAGCCGGTCGCTCGGCTTGCACAGGAGGCAGAGAGGTGGCGGGGGGCAAGGCGCTGAAGGCCTGCCACTCGCTGGCGTTTTGCTCCAGTTGCTCGGTTTTGGGCCGTTCGGGATAGGGTCTGGGATCCGTCATCGCAGGTTGAGGCTGTCGGTCCTATCATTCTAGCTAGCAAGGCAGGTCTAGACTCCCACCGGCAGGGGAGCGGGGCTGCGGCGCGGGATCTCGTAGGTCATCCGATCCCGGGCCAGGATGGTGTTGGGAAAAATGGCCCGGGCTTCGGCCAGCAGGTCTTCCAAAGTGATAGGGCCCTCTGAGGTGTAGCGGGGGCTGAAGTGGGTGAGGATGAGGGTCTGGGCCTTGGCTTCGGCGGCCACCCGCGCGGCCATGGCGGCGGTGGAGTGCTTGGCGCGCTCGGCTAGCTCCCGATCCGCTTCGGCGTAGGTGGCCTCGTGGATGACCAGATCGGCGGCGCGAGAGAGATCGACGGCGTTGCGGCAGAAGATGGTGTCGGTGCAGTAGGAGAACTTGCGCCCTGGGATCGGAGCCCCTACGTAATCTCGCCCGTGGAACCAGCGGCCTTGCCAGAGGATGGATTGGCCGGCCTTGAGCTGCCCGTAGAGAGGGCCGGGCGGGATCCCGTCTGCCTGGGCTTTGGCCACGTCGAAGGTGCCGGGCCGGTCTTGCTCCACCACGCGGTAGCCGAAGGCGGGCACCCGGTGATCCAGGGGGGCGCAGAAGACCCAGTACTCGGGATCCTGAAGAATGAGCCCTGTTTCGACGGTGTGAACCCGGAAGGAATAGGGAATTCGGCTCTCGCTGTAGCGCAGCACCGTCTTCAGGTACTCTTCCAGGCCGGGGGGGCCATAGATGTCGATGTGTTGGGGGGTGCTGCCCAGGCCGCAGGAGGCCAACAGCCCTGGCAGGCCGTAGATGTGATCCCCGTGCATGTGGGTGATGAAAATGCGGCGCAACTGGCTGGGGCGCAGCTCGTCTAGCCGCAGCAGTTGGTGTTGGGTGCCCTCGCCACAGTCAAACAGCCACCATTCTGACCGCTGCGGAAACTGCACCGCCACGCCCGAGACATTGCGCTGGCGGGTGGGCATGCCGGAGCTGGTGCCCAGAAAGGTAACACGAATGGCGTTGGGATCCGTCACAAGGGCAGAACGTTAGGCTTGAGGAAACGGGATCCCTAGCTTATCAACTGTTCCTGCCGCGCGAGGGGAAAAGGCGGCCCAAAACCCCTGTTAGGATAAAAGTAAGTGTCAGCTTTCCCGCCATGATCACCTTGAGCGAGAGCGCCATCCAAGAGCTAAAGCGGCTGCGCAGCAAGTATGAGAAAGAGGGATCCCAACCCATCTTGCGCCTGGGGGTAAAGCCCAGCGGCTGCTCCGGCCTCTCCTACACCATGAACTTCGAGCCCCAGGCCAACCCTGACGACCATACCTTTGACTTTGGCGAGATTCGGGTGGCGGTGGATCCCTTGAGCATGACCTTTATTCAAGGGCTGACTGTCGATTTCTCCGAGGATCTGTTGGGGGGCGGCTTCCGCTTCAAGAACCCCAATGCGGTGGCTAGCTGCGGCTGCGGCACTTCCTTTGCCACTGCTGAGACTGCTGCTGTCGTTGGTCACTAAAGTCTCAATCGCTGCCTCCCACCCGCCTTTGGGCGTCAACGGTTGGAGGGCTCTAGGCTGGGCAGCCAAAGGACAAACCAAGTCCATCCCTTCTGGCTGGTGACCCGGATTTGGCCCTGCAGATACTCCACCCAATACTTCACCAAGGCCAGTCCAAGGCCGCTGCCCGGCTGCGCCCAGGGATCCTCAGAAGGCACACGGTAAAAGCGTTCGAAAAGGTGGGGCAGGTGTTCAGGCTCGATTTGGGCGGTATTGCCGACTCTTAACTCAACCCCACCGGGAAAGGCTTGCCCCTCTAAGCGGAGGGTTCCGCCCGGCTGGGTGAACTTACAGGCATTTTCCAGCAGTTCCTTCAGGATCAGGGTTAGCTGCTGCGGGTAGCTGTAGAGCACTGCGGGAAGTGAGGTCAGCTCCGCCATCTCCAGCTTCAGTTGCCGGGCTTGAGCCCGTTCTCGCACCCCATTGAGCAGGCTTGTGCAAAGGCTGTGGAGATCGATGGCGGCAGCCGCAGAGCTCAACTCTTTGGCTTCTAGGCTCTGCAGATCCAGCAATCTGTTGATTAGCTCGATTTCAGCTTGACATTCTTCCAGGGCAATGCGGTGGTATTGGCGCTGCTTCTCGTCTAGAGGGGAGCGGCCCAATAGCTCCAGGGCCAGCTTGATCTTGGTGAGGGGAGTGCGCAGCTCGTGGGAAACGCTGGCCAGAAAGCTATCCTTAAGGCGGCTGAGCTGCTGCAAGTCCTGTACCTGGCAGGCCAGCTGGGCGGTACGTTCCTGCACTTTGGCTTCTAGGGCTTGGTTAAGTTCCCGCAGGTGGCGTTGGGCTTGGCTGGCCTGGATCAGGTGGCGGATGCGCCGCTTCAAAACCGACCAGCGAATGGGCTTGGAAATGTAATCGCTGGCCCCGGCAGCAAAGGCTTCATCCACGCAGGACTCATCTTCCAGCGCCGTGACGATGAGGATGGGCAGATCCGAGTTTTGAGCATGGAGGCGGCGACAGCACTCAAACCCATCCAAATCTGGCATGACCGCATCCAGCAAGACCATATCCACTGGGTGTTGAGCGGCTAGCTGCAAGCAAGCCTCGCCGCTGCTGGCTTCTAGAACTTGGTAGCCTTCTCGCTCAAGTGCATAGCAAACCAAGAGCCGCTGGCTGCGCTCATCGTCCACCACCAACACCAACGGCTTCTTTTCAGGAGAGGGGGATCCCGCCTGGGCCTCAGGAACCGCCGGCGAGCTGGCCGGAGGGTGGGGATTGGGCCTCAGCATAGGCATCGAGAGGAGAGCATGACTCTAGTCAATAATAAGCTCAACTATACTGAAAATAATGTATAATATGTTCAGTACGGATTACTACCAGTTGATCTTTCTGTTTACTTTCGAGTCTGCCAACATGGTAGCCAAAGCAAAGCAGAAAATTGGTAGTAAGACGACACGGAAACTGCGCTTTGGGTATTCTACTCAAAGCTTTGCGGGATACCGCCATTCTGTTTGGAAACAAACAGAATGCTATCGCTGCATAGTTGAACAGTGATGTTCAGCAGTGTTCAGCGTAAATGTATCAGACTGAGGATAACTTGCCGATATGCCACCTCCAGCTTCTGCAGGGCTTGCTCTATAGTATCCCATTTTACAGAACTGGCTGGCTCGGCATGAACCAGCTTTTCCAACTGCTGACACAGCTCGGCCAGACGTTTGGCGCCCAGGGTGCTGCTGCCGCCTTTGAGGCGGTGGGCCAACCGAGCAATGGCTTGGGGATCCCGCTGCTCTAGGGCCTGCCGCAGGGATCCCAATAGAGCTTCGCTGTCCTGCCGGTAGGTTTGGATCATCTCCTGCCAGGCTTCTGGAGAGCTGAAGACTGCCCGCATCTGGGCGAGGATAACGGGGTCGAGGGTCGGATCCTCTTCTTGGCTGGCCGGGATGGGAAGGGGAAGGGATCCCTGAAGAACCCGGACTAGGGCGGCTGGCTCCAAGGGTTTGGTGAGGTAGCCATCCACCCCGGCAGCTTCGGCGGCAGCACGGCCTTCCGAAAACACATTGGCCGTGAGGACGACAATGCGAGGCTGGCGCTCAGGGGGCAGTTCAGCGCGGATGCGACGGGTGGCCGCAAGACCATCCAGCTCCGGCATTTGCATATCCATCAACACCAGATCGTAGGGTCGCAGGCGCAGAGCTTGGACGGCTTCTAGGCCGTTGCCGACAATATCGGGCCGGTAGCCCAATCGCTCCAGCATGAGGCGAATCACCTTCTGGTTAACCGGGTTATCCTCTGCCACCAGGATCTGAAGCGGGTAGCGGCTGGCCAGGGTCGCGTCCCAAATGGAGGGAGGAGCGGCGGGAGAGGAAGATAAGGAGGAAGGAGCTTTTTCTCCCACAAGCCCCAGCAGCAGCTTCCGCAGTTGGGAGGCTTTGACCGGCTTGGCCAAAGTGGGGAGAGGGTCTGCTGTGGAGATGAAGTTATGCCCCGTCAGCACTATGGGCAACAGGCGGGGTTGCGCTGTCTGCAGGTCAGCCGCCAGGGTCAAGCCATCCCGGTCTGGCAGGGTGGCATCCAGAAGGGCCAGGTCAAAAGGACGAGTTCTAACTGCAGCCTGGGCTTCTGCCGCCAAGGCGCAACAGGTTACCTCCATGCCCCAAGCGCTCAGCAGTCGGGATAGCAACTGCCGTTGACTGGCGTTGTCTTCCACCAGCAAAACCTGCTTGCCGGCCAAGCACGGATCCGGTGCGGCGGTTGGCAACAGCTCCTGGTCTGGCCTCTTCAGGGGAATGCGAAAGCGAAAAGTGGATCCCTGGCCTGGCTGACTTTCCACCCCGATTGCTCCCCCCATGAGCTGGCAGAGACGCTGGCTGATGGCCAAGCCCAGGCCGGTGCCCCCAAACTGGCGGCTGATGGAGCTATCCACCTGGCTGAAGGGCTTGAAGAGGCGATCCAATTTTTCCGGGGGAATGCCAATGCCTGTATCCCGCACCTGAACGTTGACCCATTGCTTTTCAGGATCCCTCTCCCCGGCCTCGACGGTCACCACCACCTCTCCCTGGGGGGTGAACTTGATGGCGTTGCTGAGCAGATTGGCCAGGATTTGGCGCAGCCGGTTGGGATCCCCTATCAAGGTTGGCGGCAGGTTGGGATCCACCCAAGCCACCAGTTCCAGATCCTTGCTCTGGGCTTGGGCTGCCATCAGATCCAGCAGCTCTTCCACCAACTGCGGCAAGGAAAAGGGTATTTCCTCCAGTTCCAGTTTTTGGGACTCAATCTTGGAGAAATCGAGGATGTCGTTGATTAGGTTCAGCAGCACCTCGCCTCCATAGCGGATGGTCTGCACCCAGTCCTGCTGCTGCGGATCCAAGGAGGTGTCCAGCAGCAGGTTAGCCATTCCCAGGATGGCGTTGATGGGGGTGCGGATCTCATGGCTGATGGTGGCCAGGAACTCGCTCTTGGCGCGGCTGGCGGCTTCGGCAGCTTCCTTGGCTGCTTTCATCTGCTCTTCTGCCAGCTTGGCTAGGGTGATATCCCGTCCGGCGGCGTAGACCAGGGATCCGGCCAAAGAGGCTCGCCACTCGATGAAGCGATAGCTGCCGTCCTGAGTGCGGTAGCGGTTGACAAAGTGATCCAGCCGTTTCTCTTCGACAAGCTGCTGCATGGCCGCCTGCGTGGCGGGGACATCTTCCGGGTGAACCCACTCCAAAAAGGGTCGGCTCTGCAGCTCCTGCAGAGAATAGCCCAGCGTAGTCTCCCAGGCGCGGTTGAGACGGCGAAAGTACCCTTGGGTATCGGCAATGCAAAGCAAATCCAGAGCCACCGAGAAAAACTGCTCCAGCTCCGCTTCTGCCGACTTGCGGGCAGTGATGTCCACCGCGGTAAACACCCAACACGGGATCCCGCGCAAGACAAGGGGCTGCACAAACACGTCTTCCCAGACAACCTGGCCATCCTGCCGCTGCCATTGCCACTCAAAGCGGGCGGATCCCTGCTGGCGGGCTTGCTCCAAGTAGGACTGCAGCGAGAACTCCCCGCCCCGAAGAGCCCGGCGATAGGGAGACTGCTCGGAAGCGTCGAAGGCCCGCAGCTCCTCCAGGCTGAAAAACCCGTAGGCGGCAATGGCTTGGGAGTTGGCCTCCAGGATCTCGCCGGTCTCGGCATGACGGATGAGGATGGCCACAGCGGCATTCTCAAACAGCGCCCGGAACTTCTGCTCGCTTTCCTGGACGGCCTGCTGGGATCGCACCCTGTCGGTTACATCGCGGACGATCACCACCACCTCTTGGGGGTTGAGGGGCACAATGCGCACCTCTTCGTGGCGGGTCTCCCCTTCAATCTCGATGCTTTGGTCGTAGCGCTGCCGCGTCTGGGTAGCTATAGCCTGCTGAACAAAGAAAAGCCGCCGCTCGGCCAATTCCGGTGGCAAAAGCTCCTGCAGGGATCGGCCCACGTAGGTGTCGGGTGAGCCATAGAGAAGAACCTCGCCCCCCGAGATAAAGCTCAAGCAAATGCCCTGGCTATCAAGGCGAAAGATCAAGTCGGGAATGGCTTCTAGAATGGCTCGCTGCAGCTGTTCAGCGGCTTTCAAGGCCAGCTCCGCCTGCTTGGCTTCTGTAATATCCCGCACGATCACCAGGACTTCCTGGCTGTTGAGAGGGACAATGCGGGCCTCTTCGTAGCGTACCTCCCCTTGAACTTCAATGCTGTACTCGTAGCGCTGTTGGGTTTGGGTGGCCAGGGCTTGCTGAACATAGAAAAGCCGCTGCTCGGCCAGCGCTGGCGGCAGAATCTCCTGGAGGGATCGACCTAAGTGGCGCTCTGCTGGGCAGTAAAGATGGACATCGCCTCCGGGAATAGAGCTCAGGCAGATGCCCTGGCTATTCAGGCGAAGGATGAGGTCGGGGATGGCTTGGAGAATGGCCCGCTGGGTGGCTTCCATTTCTCTAAGGGCCAACTCCGCCTCTTTCCGCTTGGTGATATCCCGCACCAAAACGTAGACTCTATCTCTGCCATAGGCAACGACGCAAGCCTTCTGATAGCGGCGGATTGCCGGCTCAGACTCGTTTGCGGCAGCGGCGGGGAGCACCATTTCGTACTCCAGATACTGTGGCGTTTGAGTGGACAGGGCCCGCCCTGCTAAAAGCTGATACTGCTCTCCGAAAGAGCTGGGAAACACGTCTTGGGCGCGGCGACCCACACAAAACTCGGGCGGATGCTGGGTGGGGACGTAGGGAGAAGGCTTGCAGTTGAGAATCAGCCCCTCAGGGTCAATCTCGAAAATCAAATCCGGGATCGCCTCATAGAGGGCCCGGTAGCGCAACTCGCTTGCCTCCAGGGCTTGCTTGATCTGGACCTGCTCGCTGATGTCGCGGCTGGTGATGAGGATCCCGTCTCCCACCGGCACCACTTGGTGATGGATCCAACTGGCCTTCAAGCCCGGCTGCCCCGAAATGGGGAACTCCTCTTCCAGAGGAATGCCGGTTTCCACCACTCGCTTGTATTTCTCAAAAAAGCCCCCCCAGCGGTTGATGGGCAGCAGCTCGCACAGCCGCTGGCCGATGATCTGCCGGCGCTGGAGGGAAATGAGCTCTTCCCCCTTGGCGTTGACATCCACAAAGACAAAGTCGCGGATCTCGCGGGTAACGGGATCCCGCACCGCCTCCAGCAGGTAAATAGCATCCAAGCTGGCTTCCAAGGCTGCCCGAAAACGAGCCTCTGGGCTGGGGGTGCCTCTAGGAGGTTGGAAGGGAAATCTTCGAGAAAGGGATCCCAGGATCCCTCTGAAGACAGAAAGCGGCTGACTTTCCCCCAGGCTGACGCCAAGCAGCAGGAGAGCCAAGAAGAGGGATCCCAGCAGCCAAAAGGCAAGGCCAGAGGGATCCACCAGGCCCACCGTTTTCCCTACCGCCCATAGCTCTCTGTGCATAGAACCCAGAGATTCCTGCCCCCTTTCCACAGTATCCCAGCAAGTCTTTCCAGCTTATCTTGGAGGTCAAAAGGGGAAGCTCAGCTAACTTGCGGAAATGGCCTCTATGCAATGGGCAGGATTCCTCAAGAGTGGCTTTTTGGGGAAATGAGTCTTGGCTCAAAGCTTTGTTTCTGGGTGCAGTAGGGAGAGAGACTCTTTATTGTGAAGATGCTTTATTGTGAAAAATAATTGTGAAGATTCAGCGGGATCCCTGGCGCCAGCGGCGGTAGAGTTTTTCCAGATCCACCCAGACCATCACCACCGTGCTAAAGCCCAGGCAAATGAGCAGTTCTGGAAGGGTCAACTCTTCTGTCCCGAAAAAGTTGCGCAGGAAGGGCACATAGAGCAGGGCCAACTGCAACAGCAAAGTGGCCAACACAGCCCCCAGCAGGTAGGGGTTGGAAAAGGGGTTCATCTCGAGGGTCAGCTTGTCGTTGGAGCGGGCTGCCAGGGCATGGCCCATCTGGGCAATGCACAGGGTGGTGAAGACCATCGTGCGCCAGTGGGGGATATAGGCTTCCACGATGGCCATCATCAGGATCGTGGAGATGGCAAAGACCACACCGATGCGCACCATGTAGGCACCGAGCCCTTGGGCAAAGATGCTCTCTTTGGGGTTGAAGGGGGGGCGCTGCATCACCCCTGGTTCTGCTGGCTCCATCGCCAAGGCCAGGGCGGGCAGGCCGTCGGTTACCAGGTTCATCCACAGGATCTGCAGGGGCGTCAGTGGCACGTCCTCTAGGCCCAAGATAGGGGCAGCAGCCACCGTCAACACCTCGCCGATGTTGCTGCCCAGGATGTATTTCACGAAACGGCGGATGTTGCTGTAGACCACCCGCCCTTCTTCAATGGCCGCCACGATGGTGGCGAAGTTGTCGTCCAGCAGCACCATGTCGCTGGCCTCTTTGCTGACGTCGGTGCCGGTGATGCCCATGGCAATGCCAATATCTGCCTGGCGCAGGGCAGGGGCGTCGTTGACCCCATCCCCGGTCATGGCTACAAACTGGTTTTGTTTTTGCAGAGCTTGGACGATGCGCAGCTTGTGTTCGGGGGCAACACGGGCATAGACGTTGACCCTTTGCACCGTCTGCAGCAGCTCCTCAAAGCTGAGCCGAGAGAGGGTGCGCCCGTCAATGGCTTGGCCCTCCGAGTCGAGAATGCCCAGCTCGCGGGCAATGGCCACAGCGGTCAATTGGTGATCGCCGGTAATCATCAGGGTGCGGATGCCGGCCTGGCGGCAGCGGGCTACTGCTTCCCGCGCTTCGGGCCGCGGCGGATCGTACATGCCCACCAGCCCCAGCCACACCAGGTTGCGCTCGATCTCCTCCAGGTTCTCCGGGATCCGCTGCAACTGCTGGGTGGCCACCCCCAAAACCCGGATGCCCTGGGCCGCCAGGCGGTTGTTGGCAGCCAGAATGGCTTGGCGCTCGGCTTCTGACAGCTCCTGCCAGGTTCCGCCTTTTTGGATCTGGGCGCACTGCTCCAGCACCAGCTCCGGGGATCCCTTGACGTAGACGCGGTAGCTGCCCTCCTCCTGCACCACCACGCTCATGCGCTTGCGTTCCGAGCTAAAGGGGATCTCCTGCGCGCGCGGGTGCTGCTCTTGAAGGGAAGCTTTCTGCAGGTTGGCCTTGGCAGCAGCCACCAGCAGGGCGGCCTCGGTGGGATCCCCTAGGATCGACCAGGTGGGGGCAGCGCCCCGTTGGGCTGGAAGACTGGCCTGCAACAGGGCATCGTTGCAGAAGACCACCGCCCTGAGAAGGGCCTGCAAATCCGGGGCGCTCTGGGGATCAATGGGCTGGCCGCGGCAGTAGAAGGATCCCTTGGGGATGTAGCCGCTGCCGCTGACCTGGTAGTGGCGCTCCGGCGTGAGGATGTCGGTAACCACCATCTTGTTCTCGGTGAGGGTGCCGGTTTTGTCGGAGCAGATGGTGGTGACGGATCCCAGGGTCTCTACAGCCGGCAGGCGGCGGATGAGGGCGTTGCGGCGCACCATGCGTTGGGTGCCGATGGCCAGGGTGACGGTGATCACGGCCGGCAGCCCCTCCGGCACCACGGCTACGGCCATACTGAGAGAGATTTCCAGCAGCGAGGTGAAAGGCGCCATGCTGCCGGCCTGCAGCAGCCCCACGATCACCACCAGCGCCACCAAGGCCAGGGATCCCGACACCAGCACGTTGCCCAGCTGGCTCATGCGCCGCTGCAGGGGGGTGGGCTCGTTTTCCACCGTTTGCAGCAGGGCGGCCACCTTGCCCAGCTCCGTGTTCATACCGGTGGCGGTAACCAAGAGGATCCCGCGCCCCTGCAACACCTCGGTGCCCATGAAGGCCATGTTGCGCCGTTCCCCCAGCTCCGTGTCTTCGGGGAGGACACAGTCAGCCTGCTTGCTAACCGGTACCGCCTCCCCTGTCAGGGCCGCCTCCCGCACCTGCAGGTTGACCGCTTCCGCCAAGCGCCCATCGGCCGGGATCTGCACCCCGGCTTCCAGGAGCACGCGATCCCCTGGCACCAATTGGTTGGCGGGGATCTCCTGCCACAGGCCGTCCCGCTGCACCCGCACGCTGGGGGAGGCCAGCTTTTTTAGGGCCGCCAGCGCTTTTTCCGCCCGGCTTTCTTGTAAGTAGCCCAGCAGACCGTTGAGGCCGACGATCAACAGAATGGCCAGAGCATCTTTGGGGAACTCGCCTTCCTGCAAGTCCAGAGTCGCTGAGATCGCCGCCACGGCGATCAGCATCAGCAGCATGACGTTGCGGAATTGGTCGAGGAAAAGCTGCCAGGCGCTGCGTCCAGGAGAGGAGATTAGCTCGTTGGGGCCGTATTCCCGCTGCCTCTGGATCACCTGCTGGGTAGTCAGGCCAGCATCGGGATCGGTCTGCAACTTCTGGATAACAGCAGGAAGAGGGAGGCTATGCCAGGCCGTAGCAGAAGCACCGGCGGATCCAGAAGCTTGGGCCATCGCAAACACTCCCAGGGAATGGACAAATTCTACGTTAGCTCTCGAAGCTTTCCATAGAGGAAAAGGGGTCCCCATTTCCCTAGTTTCGTGGCAAGGTGGGGACAGAGGCCCCCTGGAGACTGCTATGGCGAGCAAAACTCCCACTCGCGATGTTCAAGTGGCCGTCATTGGCCCGTCCACTCTGGTTTTGCGCTCCCGCACCTGGGATCGCCTCAAGTTTGAGCTGGAATATGCCCGGCAGCGGGGCACCACGGCCAACAGCTACCTCATCCAGGCCCGCCAAACCCTGCTCATCGATCCGCCGGGGGAGTCGTTTACGGACATCTTTCTGGAGGAGCTGGCCCAGCACCAATACCTGCAGCGGCTGGACTTTATCCTGCTCAGCCACGTCAACTTCAACCGCATCGCCACCCTCAAGGCGCTTCTGCCGCTGGCCCCCTACGCAGTGGTGCTCTGCTCTAAGCCAGGATCCCTTACCCTGCGGGCAGCTTTTGAAGGCAGGGAGTCCCCCCCTCCTGGCCGCGACGAAGAGGAGGCCGCCGATTTTGGCATTCCCTACGGCAGCAATCAGTCCTTTCGCCTGCGGGTCATCCGAGATGGGGATCGCCTGGATCTGGGAGAGGGCCATGAGCTGCACTTGCGCACGGTGCCCACGCCCCGCCACCCCGATGCCCTCTGCACCTACGATCCGGCCACCGGGATCCTCTTCACCGACAAGCTCTTTGGCGCCCATGTCTGCGACGAGCAGGTATTCGATGAACATTGGCGGCAACTGAGCGAGGATCGCCGCTACTACTTCGACTGTCTCCACCGCAACCAAGCGCCCCAGGTCAAGGCAGCCCTGGCCAAGCTGGAGGAATTCCCCGCCCAGATCTACGCTCCTGCCCACGGGCCCCTCGTGCGCCACAGCCTGCGGCGGCTGCGCTTGGACTACCAGCTCTGGTGCGAAGAGGATCCCTTGGAGCAGCGGGTGGCCCTCCTGTACACCTCCGCCTACGGCAACACCGGCTTGATGGCGGTAGCCATTGCCCAAGGCTTGGAGCGGGCGGGAGTTACGGTGGAGCGGATTAACTGCGAGTGGGCCACCCCTGAAGAGATCGCCCAGGCCTTGGAGCGCTGCCAGGGGTTCATCATCGGCTCGCCAACCCTGGCCGGCCATCCCCCGGTCCAGATCCAAACAGCCCTGGGCCTGATTCTCTCTTCCGTTCCCACCAGCAAGCTGGCCGGGGTCTTCGGCTCCTATGGCTGGAGCGGCGAGGCCGTGGATCTCATCGAGAGCAAGTTGCTCAATGCCGGCTTTACCTTGGGGTTTGAGACGATCCGCGCCAAGTTTAAGCCCACCGCCGAGATCTTGGAAGCTTGCCAAGAGGCGGGATCCCAATTTGCCCAAGCCCTGCGCAAGGCCAAGCGAGCTCGTGCCCCCCGCCAAGGCGGTGTTGAAACTCAGGCGGATCGGCTGGCGCAGGCCCTCAGCCGAGTGGTGGGATCCCTCTGTGTGGTGACCGCCTTGCAGGATGGGATCCCGCGCGGCTTTCTCACCTGGTCAGTGGCCCAGGCCAGCTTCAATCCCCCCGGCCTCACCCTCTCCGTGAGCAGGGAAAGCGAGGCAGAACTGCTCACCCATCCGCAAGCGGCCTTTGTGCTCAACATCCTGCGGGAGGGCAAAAGCAGCAGCCTGCAGCGACACTTTCAACGGCCTCAACGCCCTGGCGAAGACCGCTTTGCCGGCCTGGCCACGGCCACTGCCGAAAATGGCTGCCCGATCCTTCTGGATGCCCTGGCTTACCTGGAGTGCCGTGTCAAAAGTTGGATGGAGTGTGGCGATCGCTACCTCATCCATGCCGAGGTAGAGCGCGGCAAAGTGCTGGATCCCACGGGGGTTACCGCCATGCGGCGCGGGTAATACTGGTCTCAGCTCTCAGGGGGTGTCATTGACCATGCAAGACATTTTTGAGGCGGTCTTCAAAGCTCCTGCCCAGATTGGCGAAAAAGTTGTAGACGTAGTCTTCGATACAGGCAAGTTTGTCGGCCAGGTTAGCGGGGCCGTTGCGCAAACTGTCATTGGTACGGGTATCGAGACCACCCAAAAAGCCGCAGAAATTCTTGCTGAAACCGGCAAAGCCACTTTCCAAGTTGGCCAGAAGGTTACAGAAACTCTTGTTGAAGAAGTTGTCCACCATGAGCCTTATCTGATCCCTATTGAGCCCTCCCGGGGCTGGGACGAAGCCCTGGTTTTCATCAACGGTTTTCTCAGCGAAGGTGAAACCCAACCTTGGAAAAGTTGTGGGAAACGCTCCGACGTGCCGGATGGCGGGGATCCCTGTACTACCTCTGGTGGGACGCTTCCAGTCCTGTAAACTTGACTTTATCTGCCCTGAAGCTAGGGGTAGGACTACTTGCCCATTGGGAAGCTCACAAAGCCAAGGCCAAGCAAGTGGGACTGGACTACGCCTACCTCCTGCTCTCTGCTCTGCCAGAAAAGCAAATTACCTTGATGGGGTTTTCTTTGGGAGCGAGGGTAGCCTACTACATCATGCGCGGTTGGCCACAGACTGCCGATCGACGTCTTAAAGATGTTATCTTGCTCAGCGGTGCCGTTAGAAGACAAGCCGATAAGAACTGGAGTTTACACGTAGAAAATATCACTGGAAAGTTAGTCAATATCTACAATGAAGACGATTTGGTTCTGGCCTACGTCTTCAAAGTACCTTCCCTCAACCGCAGCCCCTGTGGGATCAAGCCGATCAAAGAGTTCCACCCCAGAATTGAGAACCTCAATGCCACTCACTTAATCGGCTCTGGGGAGCATGACTCTAGTCAATGATATGCTGGACTATACTGAAAATAATGCCCAGTATGTTCAGTATGGCTGCTTGGTATGGCTAGGTATGTAAAAC
>NZ_JBSSDI010000037.1:0-23017 GCF_054060575.1 Thermostichus sp. MS-CIW-15
GGGGGGACTGGGGGGCTGGGGGGCTGGGATATAGGGGGGTACAGAGCGGGGCTTCCAGGACTACGTCCCGCTAGCGCGAACGGCGGATTAGCTAACCAAACTTGCTCACTTGAACCTTGACAAACAAAGCCGGGATAGCCTCAAAAAGGCTACAGTAAAGCTACGGAGGCGGAAGCGCCGCCTGAAGGTTTCTGCGGGATTCTGGGCAAAATGCTCTTATGAGATCCGTGGAATTGTCCTGGGTTGGGATTTGACGCACGGGGAGAGAGGGGTATGGGCAAAGTCATCGGGATTGACCTGGGAACCACCAACAGTTGCGTGGCGGTTTTGGAAGGGGGCAAGCCCGTGGTGATCACCAACGCCGAAGGAGGGCGCACCACCCCCAGCATCGTCGGCTTTGCCAAGAACAACGTCCGCCTGGTGGGCCAACTGGCCAAGCGTCAGGCGGTTACCAACGCCGAAAACACCATCTTCAGCATCAAACGCTTCATTGGCCGCACCTTCGCCGAAACTGAAGAAGAGCGCAAGCGAGTCCCCTACAAGGTGATCCCTGGCCGGGACAACATGGTGGAGGTGGTGGTGCAGGATCGCGCCTACACGCCCCAGGAGATCTCCGCAATGATCCTGCAAAAGCTGAAGGCCGACGCGGAGGCTTATCTGGGGGAGCCGGTGACTCAGGCGGTGATCACCGTCCCCGCCTACTTTACCGATGCCCAGCGCCAGGCCACCAAAGACGCGGGCACCATTGCCGGACTGGAGGTGTTGCGCATCATCAACGAACCGACGGCAGCCGCCCTGGCCTACGGGCTGGACAAACAAGATCAAGATCTGCGCATCTTGGTTTTCGACCTGGGTGGCGGCACCTTCGACGTCTCGGTGCTGCAACTGGGCAGCGGCGTGTTCGAGGTACAAGCCACCGCCGGCAACAACCACCTGGGCGGGGATGACTTTGACCAGAGAATTGTCGATTGGCTCAACCGCCAGTTTTTGGAGACGGAAGGGATCGACCTCTCCCGGGATCGCATGGCCTTGCAGCGGATGCGGGAGGCGGCGGAGAAGGCCAAAATCGAGCTGTCCAGCACCCAGGTTACGCTCATCAACCTGCCCTTTATCACCGCCGACGACTCCGGGCCCAAACACCTGGAAGTGGAGCTGACCCGCGCCAAGTTCGAGGAGTTGGTGCAGGATCTGGTGGAGGCTACTGTTGAGCCCACCGAGCAAGCTTTGCGGGATGCCGGCCTCTCCCCTGAGGATATCGACCGCGTGCTGCTGGTGGGTGGCTCTACTCGCATTCCCGCTGTTCAGGAGAAGATTCGGCAAATCTTCAAAAAAAACCCGGATCGCTCCGTCAACCCCGACGAGGCAGTAGCCCTTGGCGCAGCCATCCAGGCAGGGGTGGTAGGCGGAGAAGTGAAAGACCTGCTGCTGTTGGATGTGATTCCCCTCTCCATTGGCGTGGAGACCTTGGGCGGGGTATTCACCCGCATCATCGAGCGCAACACCACCATTCCCACCAGCAAAACCCAAATTTTCTCCACCGCCACCGACGGCCAGACAATGGTGGAAATCCACGTCTTGCAGGGAGAGCGGGCTATGGCCAAGGACAACAAGACCTTGGGCCGCTTTCAACTAACCGGGATCCCGCCAGCTCCCCGCGGGGTGCCCCAGATCGAAGTCTCCTTTGATATCGATGCCAACGGCATTTTGAAAGTCTCCGCCCGCGAGAAGGGGACGGGGATCGAGCAGAGCATCAAGATCACCAACCACGGCGGCTTGAGCAGCAGCGAGATCGAGCGGATGCGTCGGGAAGCCGAGGCCTACGCCGAAGAAGATCGGCGCCGGCGGCAGTTGGTGGAAGCCCGCAACCAAGCGGACAGCCTGCTCTACAACTACGAGAAGACCCTGCAGGAGCACGGCAGTCGCCTTAGCGAGATCTGCCTCCAGAGGGGGGCCCAGGCGGCGGGCACATTGAGGGCGCTGCTGGCAAATGATAACGTAGACTTAGCAACTTTACGGAATGCAATGGAAGAGCTGCGGGCTGTGCTCCTAGAGATGGGGAGTGAGATCTATGGCACTCGCTGAGGATACTCGGCGAAGGCTTTTGCTCAGCTCTGGGGCATGGCAGAGGGGCATTGCCTGGGCCATCCGGCAAGCTGTGTTTCCGGCGTCATTCGATCCTTGTTCTCTGAAGCGCTTCTATGGCTCGTGACTACTACGAAATCTTGGGGGTTAGCCGTGATAGCTCCAAGGAAGAGATTAAGCGCGCCTATCGTCGGCTGGCCCGCAAGTATCACCCTGACGTCAACAAAGAGCCAGGGGCTGAGGATCGCTTCAAGGAAATCAACCGCGCCTATGAGGTGCTCTCGGACGACGAGCTGAGGGCTCGCTACGACCGCTTTGGGGAAGCTGGGCTGAGCGGTGCGGCGGCTGCCGCCAGCGGGTTCCAGGATTTCGCCGGAATCGGTGGCTTCGCCGACCTTTTCGAGAGCTTCTTCACCAACTTTGCGGGAGGGGGAGTTGGCTACAGCCGCAGCCGCCAAGGGCCGGTACGCGGGGATGACCTGCGCTTTGACCTGAAATTGGAGTTTCTCGAGGCCATCTTCGGCGGCGAAAAGCAAATTCGCATCAGCCACTTGGAGGTCTGCCCGGTCTGTGGGGGCAGCGGGGCCAAGCCCGGCACAGATGTGAAAGTCTGCCCCACCTGTGGCGGCGCTGGTCAGGTGCGGCGGGCCACCCGCACCCCCTTTGGCAACTTTACCCAGGTCTCGATCTGCCCCACCTGCGGCGGTGCCGGCCGGGTGCTGGAAGAGCCCTGCTATAACTGCAATGGCGAGGGCCTCGCCCAGACCACCAAGAAGCTGCGCATCAACATCCCTGCCGGCGTGGACAGCGGCACCCGTCTGCGGGTTTCTGGCGAGGGGGATGCCGGTCGGCGCGGTGGCCCACCTGGGGATCTCTACGTTTACCTCTTCGTCGAGCCGGATCCCGACTTCCAGCGGGATGGTCTCACCATCTTCTCGCAGGTGCGGGTAAGCTATCTGCAGGCCATTTTGGGGGCTAAAGTCTTGGTGCCCACGGTGGACTCGAAGGCGGGCCTGGAGGAAGAGGCGGAGCTGACCATTCCGGCGGGTTCCCAGCCGGGTACGGTGCTAACTCTGGAGGGCAAGGGGGTACCTCGCCTTGGCAATCCGATGTTGCGGGGCGACCACAAAATCACCCTGGTAGTGGAGATTCCCACCCGCATCAGCTCGGAAGAGCGGGAACTGCTTATGCGCCTGGCCGAGTTGCATGGGGAACGCATCAACAAGCGGGACGGTTTCTTGGGCGGGCTGTTGCGGGGGCTGGCCCAAATGCCCGGCAACCGAGAGCGAGAAGAAGAATGACGGCAGAGGCAATTCCCCCCCACGAGGTGAAGCTGGTTCTGGATCAACGCGGGATCCCCTGCCCGCTCAACTACGTGCGCGCCAAGTTGCGCCTAGAACGCATGGCGCCGGGGGAGGTGCTGGAGCTGTGGCTGGATGCAGGAGAGCCTCTGGAGCAGGTGCCCAAGAGCCTGACGATGGCGGGGCATTACATTGAAGGGCAACAAGCGGCGCCCGAGGGACACCACATCCTCTGGGTACGCCGTGGGAATTTGGCATGAGCCACCGGAGCGCCGTCCAAGAGGAGGGGCAGGGATCCACTTGCACTGGCTGGGTGCGCGCCGCCCAGGCTAACTTTTATCGCGTGCGCATCGATCCCGAGCTGGCTGCCCTTTTTCCTGAGATCGAGGCGCATTTCCCGGCCCAAAAGCCGATGCCGGCGGAGCTTCTCTGCACTGCTCGGGCCAAGCTCAAAAAAATGGGGCAGTCGGTGATGGTGGGGGACTGGGTGGAGGTTAGCTTACCGCCGGCTGCCGACTCTCTCTGGCCGGAGCGGGGGGCAATTGAGGCCATTCTGCCGCGGCGAACTCAGTTGCCTCGACCGGCCATCGCCAACATAACCCAAGTCTTGGTGGTGATGGCCCTGGCCGAGCCGGAGCCCGAGCCCAACGCCCTCAGCCGTCTGCTGGTGCAGGCCGAGGCCAGCCACCTGCGAGTTCAGGTGGTGTTCAACAAGTGCGATTGTGTAGAGGCGGCGGTGGCAGAGAGCTGGCGACAGCGTCTGCAGCGGTGGGGGTATGAGCCTCTATTGGTCAGTGCCCTTACTGAGGCAGGGATCCCCGAGCTGCGCCGCCGCTGTCGGGATCAGATTTCGGTGGTGGCTGGCCCCTCAGGGGTAGGCAAGTCAAGCTTGCTCAACCGACTCTTGCCGGCTGTTCAGCTGACCACCCAAGCGGTGTCAGAGAAGTTGCGCCAGGGGCGGCACACCACCCGCCATGTGGAGCTGTTCCCTCTGCCAGAGGGGGGTTGGATTGCCGACTCTCCGGGGTTCAATGCCGGCGAAGGGATCCCGCCGGTTTCCCCTCAGCAGCTAATACGTTGCTTTCCGGAAGTGCGGGAGCGGCTGGGCACCTGTCAGTTTCGCGATTGCTTGCACGATCGGGAGCCGGGCTGTGGGCTGCGGGAGCTGGACTGGGAGCGGCGGGGGTTTTACCTACAGCTTTTACATGAACTCCAGGAAGCGCAAGCGGCAAACTCTGCCCCAGCTTGCCCAGGTCTCAAGCGAAGGGGGGAGGGGCACCACCTGACCTGCCGTAAGCAGAGCCATCGCATCCTGACCGATTCCGACCTAGACTGGCAAGAGGATTGAGGCGGATAGAGCCTTTGGCCCTGGTTGATTGCCTTCGCCGCTTCCTTACATGATGATGGTAGGACCTCTTGACCATGCTCCTCCAGAAACGGCCTTTTAACCCCAAGGCCTAAAACTCCCACTGAGCAGCTCCTATGGTTCTCTCGGATCCCCTTCACCTTATCGTCCAAGAGGTGCAGCAGGGCGAGTACGCAGACCGGGTAAAAAAGCTGGTTTACTTCACCTGCACCCGCACTTGGACAAACGACGCTGTCAAGCTGAGCGGGGAGGAGCTAAAGGCTCTGCTGGAGCAGCTCTACCGCGAGCATGCGACCCTGGAGGACCTAGTCCGGCGTTTTCGCGACGCCATCAGCCAAATCAACAAGAAGGCTGAATACGCCCGCGTCGCCAAACTGCTGCTGAGCAAGCTCGAGCTCCTCTATCACCAGTCTCAATCGGATCCCGGCAGCCCTCTGACTGCTTCATCTGGGGATCTGCCGGCTTGGGTGGCGCCTGCGCCCAGCTTACCTGTGAGATACGGCGGCCTACAACTGCACAAGCAAGACTACGACCCGTTCGAGTTGCGGGCGGGGGTGATGCAGCAGACAAGTCCCTTGCGGGCCAAGCTGGTTTTGTTCACGGCTTTGCACCACAGGCTAGAGCCCACGGTGCAAGGGTTGGCGGCCCTACGGCGCTACAGTCTCGACGAGCTGCTCAGAGCCCTTTACGACGCCTGCAACTCCCCGCAGGAGCTGGAAGCGCGGCTGCAACAGGCGGTGCAGCAGCTCCAGGAGCCGGAGCAGGATAGCCAAGCAGCTAACGCCGTGCTGCAGATGCTGCAGCCTCTCTACGTTTACGTGTCCCAAGAAACAATGGCCGGTGGGGGGCTAGCTGCCGAGACTCTCGCCGCCGATCTCGATTGGCTCAATGGGGAAAATGCCGTCGGCACTGGCGGGACGGAGTCCAGCCGCATCACTTGGCTGGAGTCCGAAAGCCCGAACGAGGGGGAAGCGACAGCCGAGCCCCCTGCTTTTTCTGCTCCTGCCGTTCTGGCGTCAGAGCTTCCAGAACCCTGCCGCCAACTGCTGCACCGTAGCGCCGGATCCCTGATGGCCACCATCGAGAACACCCTGAGCGAGTTGGGCAACGCCCTGGACGAAGGGCTGCAGGACGAGGATCCGGACCAATACCTGAGCCTCAAACACCAGGTGCTGCGTGGCCTTCTGAAAGACGTAGAGGGATCCGCTGCCCTGTTCAGAGGGATCCTGAGTAGGCTGGAGCAGTCGGAGTGGGGTTTGCTGCGGCCCGCCGGCAATGCGGGACAGCCAGGAGAGATGGCCGAGATGCCGCTTCAGGTGGGGGATCCCTATGCCGCTCTGCGGCAGGTGCTGGCCACCAGCGAGCTGGCCCGCCAAAAGCCCCAGTTGGAGCAGGAAGTGATGCGCTTGGTGCGGCGCAGCATTGGCGCGATCAAAACCGCCATTGAAAATGCCCTGAGCGAGCTGGGCCAGGCCTTGGACGAACAGTTCCAGAGCCGTCCCCTAGAAGAAGCCTTAGTTCTCAAGTACCAGACGTTGCGCGCCTTTTTGCAGGAAGTCGAGGAGATCTCCACCAAGTTCGCCGCTTTCTTGGCCCGCATGGAGGAGGCAGAGCGCCGTCTATTTGGCCTGGTTTGAAAACCAAGCCCGCCATTCTGGGATCCCGTCAACTCGCCTGAAGTCAGAGAGAGCTGTAGCTGTAGGAGCAGCCCCCCTCTCCCAGTGGGAGAGGGGTGGGGGGTGAGGGATGCCGCTTCGCCGCTGCCAACATCCAAGACAGCGCCGGGCGCGAAAGCCCTGACCCTCCTCACCCTTGAGGGCAGAGATTCTTCGGAGTCCCGAAACGAACCTTCAAAGGCGCTGTCCAACCGCTCTGCTGTTACCCTGGCGGCCACCCTACTTTTTTGGTCGCGCCGGCGAGGCCAAGTCCTTTGCCTTCCCTAGAGCCGATAATGCTGGCGCTCCAGTGCAGTGTCTCGCTTTAGAATGGCCATGAGCGCGGGATCAGCTCTCTTCCATGGATTCTATGGATGCCAATGGATGCCAAAGATCTGCTCCGACTGTACCGGGCAGGACGGGTTAACTTTGCAGGCGAGAACCTGGCCGCTCTGGATCTGAGCCGAGCGGATTTGATCGGGATAGACCTTTCTCAGGCCGACCTGCATGGTATCAACTTGATCTTTGCCTACCTGGGGCGGGCCAAGCTGCAGAAGGCCAACTTGGTGGGAGCGAATCTCAGTGGGGCCAACCTCAGCCAGGCTGACCTGAGCGAGGCAGATCTCAGAGATGCGCATTTGCACGGCACCACGTTGCAAGGGGCGGACTTGCACGGGGCTAACTTGACGCTGGCTCTGTTGATCGACGCCAACTTGCTAGAGGCGGATCTGCGCTGGGCCAACCTCACCAGCGCCAACCTGGGGGGGGCTTGCCTGCGGGGGGCCAATCTCCGTTTCGAGAGTCGCCGGGCAGCCATGCTGCGCAGCGCCAATCTCAGCCGCGCCGACCTGAGCGGGGCCAACCTGGCGGGAGCGGATTTGACGCGGGCCGACCTAAGGGGGGCCAATCTCAAAGAGGCCAGTTTAATCGGAGCCCACTTACAGGGAGCCAACCTACAGCGGGCCTGTTTGCGCGGGGCCCTCCTCAGCAACGCCGACCTGAGGGGAGCTTCCTTTCTGGGCGGGGACCTACAGGGGGTGCAGATGGGGCGGGCCAACTTGAAGGAAGCCATGCTCAGCCAGGTCAACTTGGCGGAAGCCAACCTCAGCGAGGCAGATCTGGCGGGAGCCGATCTTTCCGCCGCCTGCCTGCGCTCGGCCAAGCTGGCGCGGACGGATCTGAGTCGGGCTAACCTGGCCGGGGCCGACCTGAGATCGGCCAGCCTGGTGGATGCCTATCTGGGCCGCACCAACCTGGAAAATGCCGATCTCCGCGAGGCCATCCTCACCCGCGCCGACCTCAGCACCGCCAACCTCGCGGGAGCCAACCTGCGCGGGGCGACTCTGCCAGATGGACGGATTGGGTGAGCAAGACGGGGATCCGCCCTGGAGAAGGTGAGGTTTTCCGCTGTCCTAGAAGCTCCACAACCGCTAGCCTACAGGGGAAGGGTGGGATCAAAGGGATCCGTGAACAGCCGCCGATTTCTGTCCTTGATGGAAGCCTTGTGGGCCGCTCTACCCTTGCCAGAATGGTTGCCGGGGGCGGGAGAGCGCTCTTGGCAGCAGACGGTGGCAGCCCTGCTCCAGCTATGGCAAGAGGTTGGACAGTTTGGCGTGGTGATCGGGGGGCCGGTCTCCTGGTGGCCCCCTTGGGTGGTGCAGGATCCCTTACCCCAACTGCCGCTGCCCATGGATGCGCTGCATCTTCCCCGCCACTCTTGGGAGCCGGCACGGGAACCCCCCTGGTTGTTCAGCCCGGATTTTTCCCCTGAGTCAATCCTCACCCCTGGGCAGACGGTGATCCCTCTCCTGCCGCGGGATCCACTGGTGGAGGAGCCTTTTCTGTTGCTGCTCACCCCTGTTTTTTCGGCAGTAGCTGCCCAGGGTCACCATCCCCACACCCGGCAGAGGGGGATGATGGTCTCTTTTGAGCCGGAGGTGATCCGACGAGCCTGGCAGAGCCTGGAGCAACGGGTTCAACAGGGCAGGCCAGACCGGCTGGCCGCTTGGCAGGAGTTGGCCCGCCACTATCCCCTGATGCAGCCGCATGTACGGGTGTTGGCCCGCTTCAGCAGCTTCCTTCTGCTGGGTAACCTGGCCGAGTTTGGATCCCCGCCCGCCCGCCTGCCCCCTGCCAGGGCAGAACAGGAGGCTGCCGCTGTGCCTCCACCGCCACCAGCAGCAAGGCAGATCCCGGCTTCTTCATCTTCCGCTTCCTCGCCGGCGCCTGAGCCTCCCGCCCACGGCCGCTCCTCCGCTCCCCAAGCCGAGCCAGAGCAAGCGGGCAGCCTCTCGGAGGCGGAGTTGTTGCGGGCTCTCATCCACGAGATCCAGACGCCCCTCAGCACCATCCGCACCTTGGTCAGCCTCATCCTGAAGCGGCGCGACCTGCCACCGCGGGTGCGGGAATACGTGGAGAAGATCGACCGCGAGTGCACCGAGCAAATCAACCGTTTCGGTCTGTTTTTCCAGGCCACAGAAACGGTCATGCCCGCTGCCACGCCAGGCGAGGGACGTCGGTTGCAACTGGAGCCGATTGCGCTGGTGGACTTGGTGCGGCAAAACCTGCCCCGCTGGCAGGAACAGGTGGAACGGCGGGGATCCCGCTTGGAGTTGGAGATCCCTGCCGAGCTGCCCGATGTGGTCAGCGATCCCAAAGCCCTGGAGGCGGTGCTATTTGGAATTATCGACCGCCTAGCCCGTAGTACTCCCGCTGACAGCCGCATCCGCGCCCAATTGCTCAGCGCTGGCGAGCTGGTGAAGCTGCAGTTCCAGGTAAACACCCCCGAGGGGAGCGACACCCCTAGCCTGGAACTTAAGTCCCCTCAGCCAATTGGCCAGTTGTTGGTGGTGCAGCCAGATACCGGGGCCATTAGCCTCAGCCTGCCAGTAGCCCGAACCCTGTTCCGAGCTTTGGGGGGCTATCTCACTGTGCGCCATCGGGCTCGGCAAGGGGAAATTCTCAATATCTACTTACCCCGCCAGCTCTAGTCCGCCGGCCTGGAGCCGGTCTGAAGTGGCAAATCCCAGGGAGGATGGGGCTAGGATCGATTTGCTTGCTCCAGGAGAGTTGAAAGAGGGGATCCATGCCGAGAGCGAAAAAAGTTGCCGAACCTCACCCAGAGCCTGAGCCCGTCTGTGGGGGCGGGGATCCCAGGCCTGGCGGGGGGATCACTCTATCTGCCCAGCAGCTCTCCACCTTGCTCCACGAGATGCGCAATCCTCTAACCGCCCTGAGCACGCTGGCCAAGTTGTTGCAAAAGCGTCTGCCCCCCGACGATCGCAACCACTGGATTGGCCTGAGCATTGAACAGGAGTGCAAGCATCTGCAGGATCTGCTGGCGGAGCTGGAGCGCTTGGACGGGATCCCGGCTCCTCTCCAACTTCGGCCCCTCTCCTTGGCCGACCTGCTGCGGGAGTGGAGCCCTATTTATCAGGCCCTGGCGGAAGCGCAGGGACATCGCTTTCAGGCCGTTCTTCCCCCTTTCCTGCCGCCGGTACTGGCAGATCCCCGCGCCCTGCGCCAGGTGTTGGATAACTTAATCGACAACGCCTGCAAGTACACCCCGCCCCCCGGCGATATCCAGCTCAGGGTAGAGGTCAAGCCCGCCGAGGAAGCGAGAGGCTCAAGCGCCTCCTCTTGCCAGGAGGTGTGGATCGCCGTCTGCGACAACGGCCCCGGCATCCATCCTGAGAACCTGGAGCGGATCTTCGATCCGTTTTTTCGCGCCGATCCCTCCAAGCCGGGGCAGGGGCTGGGGTTGGCCATCAGCCGCGACTTGGCCGCCCAAATGGGAGGAGATCTCGAGGTGGAAAGCTCCCCCCAGGGCTCCTGCTTCCGCCTCAGATTGCTCACGGCCCAGTAGGGCTTAAATGGAGCAGGTATGTCTCTTCCAGCCAAAATCTTGAAAGCTATCCAGGAGCTGCACAATGGCCCCCTCCGCTCAAGCCAAATCCGAACCTGCCTCGGCACGGGCCCGCATCTTGTTGGTGGATGACGAGCCAGGCTTGCGGGAAGCAGTGCAAGCCTATCTAGAAGACAGCGGCTTTGAGGTGATCCCGGCTGCCAATGCCCAGCAAGCCCTGCAACTGCTCAGCACGACGCAGCCACAGTTGATTATTTCCGACATCATGATGCCGGGCATGGACGGCTACCAATTTTTGGCGCAAGTGCGAAAACTCGATCCCTACAGCCACCTGCCCGTGGTCTTCCTCACCGCCAAGGGGATGACCGCCGACCGCATCCAGGGCTACCGGGCCGGCGTCGATGCCTACTTGCCCAAGCCATTCGACCCGGAGGAGCTGGTGGCCATTGTCTCCAATCTCATCGAGCGCTCCCGCGCGGCCAGCCCCTCGGAGGTAGTGGCCCGCGAGCTGGCCTCGATTCGCGCCCTGCTATCGGAGCGAACTCTCCCCCCGACCATTCCCTCTCAGCCCCCCACCCCAACTCCTTTACCCCCACCGATTAAGGTGGAGCTGACACCACGGGAACAGCAGGTGTTGGAGAAGGTAGCAGAGGGTCTGATGAACAAAGAAATTGCCAAACAACTGCAAACCAGCGTGCGCAACGTGGAAAAATACGTCACCCGCCTCCTCAACAAGACGGGCACCAGCAGCCGCACCGAGCTGGTGCGCTACGCCCTCACCTACGGTCTGATCCGGTTGTAGCCCTCACCGCCGGCCCCTCTCTTACGGCTGTGGCTTGGGCGGCACCGTGACCAGCAGCTCCAGTCCAAGGGCGTGATCTCCGACGGGGTAGCTGGTGATCCCCAACCCATCGATACGGGTCAGTAGCTCGCGGGCCTCCGGCTCCAAGCTTGCCAGCCCACCCGGCAAAGCGGCTTCTAGCACTGTGCGGATGCCGCGCCAGTTGAGCAAAAAGTAGCCGTAGTTGGGCTTGGGCAACTGCTCGTAGAGGGTCTTCAGCGGCTCGGTTTGAGGGATCCAATTGCCCTGGCGTTGGGCAAGGGTTTGCAGCGCCGCCGTGCTGGTGGTAACCATCAGGTAGTTGCCTTCCCAAGACCGCACCAAGAGCGGACGTTTAAACAAGGGATCCGCCCAGGTGACCTGGCCCTCGGCTTCTGTTACTCGCGCGCCCGACTCTTGGGCCAGCCGATCCAACTGGGCCAGAGCTGCGTTGGCCTTATCTTTTTGGCTGCTCTCGACGAGCAAAGCCGCCCCCATGCCCTGAAAGAAGGGGTGGGCCTGGGCATCGGGCGCCACCAGCAGGGCCATCTCCCCGTCCAGCCAAGCCATCAGGTCTTGATCCAAATCCAGGCGGGTATTGGCCCGGAACTCGGCCCGCAGCTCATCCAGCAACTCTTTGGCCTGGGGATCCTTTTCCAGTTCAGAGACAACCGCTTGCCAGCGCTGGGCCACCTGCTGGGTGGTGATCACCGCCAGGGCACTGCCGGGCAGCCGCCGGATCAGCTCGCCCCGGGCGGTTTGCCACTTGCCCAGCAGCGGGGTTTGGGGATCCAGTTGGGTGAGCATGCGCATCTGCAGGCCCTGCTCCCGCCAGTGGGCGGCCATGGCCAGAGAGCGCAGCGGCTGCAGGGATCCCAGCTCTTCCGGATCTAGATCCGGCATCCAATCTTTAAAGGATGTGGGGTCGTCGTGGAGGGCCTGGAAATTGAAGTAGGCAAAAGCCAGGGTGCCCGGCTTCTGGTAGAGATCGCCCACGGCGGTGCGGAAACCTTCGGCGCGGCTGATGGGCTCCGCCTCGCCGCGATAGACAGCAATCGCCCGCTGCATCACCTTGGGATCGTTGGCCAGGGCCACGAAGCGGTTGCCAAACTCCGCCGTCACCCACCGTTCGCCCGGCTTGCCGTTGGTTTGCACGTAGAGAGTCACTCCTTGCTCCTGGCGCTGCTCAAAGTTGGCCCCTTCTGCCTCTGCCTGTTGCCGCACTTGGGCCAGAAATTGCCTGGACAGATCGGCGTTGCGGGTGCTGGCTCCCCACAGGATCCCAGGCACCGGCTCCGCCGCCCCTGGCACCAAATTGGGGATCACCACCGCCAGCGTAAAGTGATCCCCGGCCCAAGCTTGCATCTCTTCCCGAGAAAACTCCTGGCCAGTGCTGGCCCAAGCTTCTGCCGTCCAGCTTTCCCAACGGGCCAAAAGGTCAGGGTGGGTGCGGAGCGACTCTTCCGGTTTGGTAGAAAGGGCCAGCACCAGAGGTGCCGATTGGGGAACCAGCGCCGTCTCGGGCAGAACATCGCCAGGCAACTGCACCTGGGGTGCCCTGAGCTGACAGGATCCCAAAAGCCAAGAGCTCCCCACCGCCATCAACGTCAGGGAGAGCGGACGAGAGCGACGATAAAGTTGGGCCTGCATACCCCACCTGCAACGAGCCGTCCTCTTGAGCATAGGCGATGGACTTAGCCCCTGTCTGTGATCCCAGGCCTTCACCGAAGTATCGAAATAAATCAGCTACTTGGGTCGGGCGCGGGCGACCAGCTCATCCACATATTCGTTCCAGCGCAGACCCCGATGGGCCGGGATCCAGGCCACCCGCACCTGAGGGCACTCCTGCTTGAGTTGATATAACTCCTCAACCAGATCCAAGTTTTCCACTGGCCCTGTGCGCCGCCGCCATCCCTGGGCTGCCCAGCGCTCCATCCAATCGTTATAAGTCTGCACGCAAAGGTGGGAGTCGCTGTAGATGGTCTCTACCGCGTTGCCCGGCGTATCCCGGCAGTATTGCAAGGCCCGAATGAGGCCGGTCAATTCCATGCGGTTGTTGGTGCTGGCGGGATCCCCTCCGTAAAACTCATCCACAATCTGGTCATCCTCAACCACCACCACCGCCCATCCCCCTGGCCCTGGATTGGGGGAACAGCCCCCGTCGGTAAAAATGCCACTAGGAGGGCAATCGGCCAGCCGTGGGGGAGGTGCTACTTGGCGGTTGCCCGGACGTAAGCTCTTGGCCATGATGGGATCCCTAGCCGACACCGGCAACTGCATTCTACCCCCTGGAGGGCCTGTCGGCGCCGTCGTGGCTGGAAAAGTATCTTTTCGCGCTACCGGCAGCATAAGCCTGTAGAGGCATCAGAAGCCGAGTTATTTGGCCAAACAGCGCGAATAAAAACCCCCAGAAAAGCTGGGGGAGGAGTGGTGTGTTGAGGTGATGAATACTTGCATGATATCTCTTGATGCCGGTGGGTAGCCGCAAATGGCAAACGATCTCTGCGTTTTCTTGCAGAAATCATTGCAAACGGGAGCAAGCGCCAGACACTAGAAATCAGGACGGTAGAGAAAATCTGTTCCCCCTTGGTTACAGATAGTGTTTCTCATCTGAACATATGCCTTACTAAGGGCTAGATGTAGAGAAGCCCTAGATAACTTTTTTATGCACCTGCTGCCGACGCTAGGGATTGTGTCAGGCCCAGATGGGCATAAAGGCGGGAAAAGTCAAAGTTTGCTGACATTAACTCCTGGATGCAGCGAACCTTAACCTCCTCGTGCAGGCGGATCTGGCCGAAAACCCGCTCGATGCGATTGATGGTGGTGAAGGTATCCAGATCCACGGAGAGGATCGGCACTTCCAGTTCTTCGGCCCGCGCCCGGATGCGGGGATCCAGAGGCAGCTTGCCGGTCAAGATTAGGCAGAGGGTGGAGGTTTCCAGGGCGGCCAGTTGAATATCGGTGCGGTCGCCGCCGGTGATCACCGCCTTGTGCTCCAGCTTGCGGAAGTACTTCAAGGCGGAGTTGACGTTCATCGCCCCCACCGCGATGTCTTCGACCATCAAGTCCATCCGATCCGGGCAGCAGAGCACCTCGGCCTCCAGTTGCCGCGCCAGCTCCCCAACGCTGATGCTGCGCAAAATGCGGTGGGAGGGCAAAATGCCCAAAACCGGGATCCCTTGCGCCTCCAGAAAGGGTCGAACGATGGTCTTTGCCGGCTCCATCTGGTCGGGTGGCACATCGTTGAGCAGCACGCCGGCCAAATGGGATCCCAGTTGGCGGTGGGCAAAGAGAAGAGAATCGACCGCCAAAGGGGAATGGTAGCGGCTGATCAGCAGTACCTGAGCATCCAGGGCTTGGGCCATTTTGGCCAGGGAGAGGCCGAACAACTCGCCCTCGTAGAGATCGGCCGGGCCCTCTAGCAGGATCAAATCCGCAGCGGATCCCGTGGCAAACTTCAGCAGAGGGGCGACAGAGCGCGCGGGATCTGGCTCCCCCGGAGACTGCTGGATATGGGTCAGCAACGCCTCTTCGTCGAGCTGGAAAAGCATGGGTGGCATCTGGGTCAGCTGCAGCGTCTCCGCTACAAAGCGCATATCCGGGTCTATCCCTTCCGGGGATCCATCCTCCCGGGCGCAAGATCCGAGCGGCTTCCCATAAGTAATTTTCACTCCTTGTTGCTGCAGATGCTTGGCCAAACCCAAGACAGCCGCCGACTTGCCGCTGAAAGGTTCGGTAGAACCGATTAGGAGGAACTTGGACACGGAAAGCTCCCAATACGCAAGGGACAACGAGGGTGTAGCTGAGGTTACCTGTTACTCAGTCTAGCGGAGGCCGCTTGGGGGAAACCTCGGGGCTGCCTCCGAGGGAAGCTGGAGATTTCCCGGCGGGGCTGTGAGCTGGGGAACCACCTCCAACCTCTGCTCTCCCCCTTTGGATTTCCTTGTCCTCTGGTCAGGAGATTACCCGATTAAAATTGGCTCTTCCGGGTAGATCACCAACTGACGCGGTTGCTGCTGGGCCAAAGCCAGGACAATGGTTAACGCCCCCAGCCGGCCCCAGAACATCACCAAAACGATAATCAGTTGGCCGAACAAATTCAGCTCCCCCGTGAACCCCGTCGAGAGGCCACAGGTAGCAAAAGCGGAGATGACCTCGAAGAGCACCGGATCCAGCCTGCTGTGGTGGTGGGTAATTAAGATCAGCCAAGTTGCCAATAGCACCACGAACAGAGAGACGGTCAACACCGCTGCTGCCTTGCGCACCATCGAGGGATCCAAACTGCGCCCCGCAATCTGGGCGCTGGGCAAACCGCGGGCATAGCCCCACAAGGCCAACACCAACACTGCCAAGGTGCCGGTGGTGATGCCACCCCCCATGGAAGCCGGAGCTGCCCCGATAAACATGAGAGCCATCAGCAACAACTGACTTGCCGGGGTCAAATCCTCAATGGGGATCCCGGCGAACCCGGCGGTACGGGCCGAAACCGATTGAAAAAATGTCAGGCCCAAGCGGCGGGGCCAGCTTACCTCCTGCAAGGATCCCTGGGGCAAGCTCTCGGCCAAGAACATCCCCAGTCCGCCCGTGCAGAGCAAGACCACCACCACGACCAGGGTGATGCGGGTGTGCAGAGAGGGGCGGTGGCCCCGGGGCCAAGTTAGCAGATCCGACAAAACCGGGATGCCCAAGCCGCCGATAAAAATCAGAGCCGCCAAGATCGCCAGCGACAGGCCATCCGTAGGGATCCCTTCGGCGCCAAATAGATCAAACCCCGCATTGCAAAAGGCCGAGACCGCGTGAAAAATCGCCAGAAAAACTGCTCGCTCCGGCCCGTAGAGATCCCGCCAGTGCACCCAGAGCAGCAAAGCTCCGCCCAGCTCAATCAGGGTGACCCCGATCAACACCCGCCGCGTCAATTCGAGAATAGCCCCCGGATCGATCAGGCCCAGCGAGTTGCACAGCGCCAAGCGGTTGAGCAGGGAAATGCGCCGCCCGAGCAGTTGAAAGACCACCACCGCCAGCACCATGAAGCCGACCCCGCCAATTTGGATCAACAGCAGCAACACGATCTGGCCGAACAAAGTGAGATCCTCCGCCGCCACAATCGTCGAGAGACCCGTTACGCTCAGGGCGGACATGGCCGTAAACAGCGCCTCATTCCAGCTCAAGGGATTCCCGCGCCCAATTCCCGGCAGCATCAGTAGCAAAGTCCCCACCACCGCCAGCAGGCCCAACCCCGCGACCAGGCGCAGGGGCGGCGGCAGCGGGCGACGCCTGTCCCCAAAAAAGAGCCGGTGTAAGCGACTGGCCGGGATCCAAGAGGACTGAGGCAGCGTCGGGCGAGGGGTTCCTGAAGATCGGGGAGACACCCATCCCTCAGCCCCCTCGGGTTGCGGCGGCGGGACGCAGCCCTCTCTCATCGGATCCCCCGTTACATCTCGTTCAGCCGCGAGATGTTGGTATTGGCCCCCAGCACCACCAGCAGATCCCCCTTCTCCAGCAGGTAATCTGCCGGGGGAGAAACCACCAACGATTGTTTTCGCTTCACCACCAAAACTGTGATGCCGAAGCGGCGACGCAAGTCCGACTCCGCCAGCGTATGGCCCACCAGCGCCTCCGGCACCTCCAGCTCGGTGATGCTGTAACCCGGCTCCAGCTCCAATTGATCTAGGATCCCTGGTGCCGTCAGCACCTGAGCCAAACGTCGCCCCGCCTCCTGCTCCGGCAACACCACCCGATCCGCTCCCACCCGCAAGAGAATCGAGCGTTGCCGCTCTGTCGAAGCCTTGCAAACCACGTTGCGCACCCCCAAACTCTTGAGGGCCACCGTCGTCAACAGATTGCTCTCGAAATCGCTGCCGATGGCCACCACCACGGTGTCGAAGGAGAGAATATCCACCGCCCGCAGGGCATCCTCATCGCTGGAATCCAGCGCCACCACCTGCGTTAGCTGATCCGCCAGACGCTGCACAATCTCCCGGCTGCGGTCGATCCCCAAAACATTGTGCCCTCGCTCCATCAGCGTGAGGGCCAAGCTCGTGCCGAAGCGTCCCAGACCGATCACCGCATACTCGCGATCCGCCCGCCCCATGCGCCCCCTTGCCCTTCCTTGCAAGACCAAACACTGATCATATGCCGACGCAGCGGGATCCAGCAGGGCTGTGACCCTAGGCAGACTCAGGTTTAGGCAGGGTGGAAGGGTGAGGGATCAGCTCGTGCGTGGAACGGCGCTCCACCATCTCGGCCGTGATGCGCACGTATTTGATATCCCGGCGAGAGGGAACCTCGTACATCACGTCCAGCATTAGCTCTTCCACAATGGCCCGCAGCGCCCGCGCCCCCGTTTTGCGACGGTAGGCTTCCTTGGCAATGGCAGAAATGGCAGCCGGCTCGAACTCTAGCTCCACCCCGTCCATGCGCAACAGCTTCTGGGCCTGCTTGAGGATGGCATTTTTAGGCTGCGTCAAGATGGCCTCGAGGGCCTTCTCGTCCAGGGGATCCAGGGTAGCCACCACCGGCAGCCGCCCTATGAATTCTGGGATCATGCCGTACTTGATCAAATCCTCCGGCTCCAGCGCCTTGAGGGCATCGGCCAGGCGTTGCTCACGGGTAACTGCTAGCTGCTCCCCTGGCTTGATAAAGCCCATCGACTTTTTGCCAATGCGCTGCTCGATCACCTTCTCCAGGCCGACAAAAGCGCCCCCACAGATGAAGAGAATGTTGGAAGTGTCGATTTGAATGCAGTCTTGGTAGGGGTGCTTGCGCCCTCCCTGCGGAGGCACGTTGGCAATAGTTCCCTCCAGCATCTTCAACAAAGCCTGCTGCACCCCTTCGCCGGAAACGTCGCGGGTAATGGAAGGGTTTTCGCTCTTGCGGGCAATTTTGTCGATTTCGTCGATGTAGATGATGCCGCGCTGGGCTTCTTCCACATCCATGTCCGCCACCTGCAGCAGGCGCAACAGGATGTTTTCCACATCTTCGCCAACGTAGCCGGCTTCGGTGAGGGTAGTGGCATCGGCAACGGCAAAGGGCACATCCAACATGCGGGCCAGGGTTTCGGCCAGCAGGGTTTTGCCGGAGCCGGTGGGGCCAATGACCAAAATGTTGGACTTTTGCAGTTCCACCTCATCCAGCTCCGCAGCTCCGAGGCTGTTGGGGTTGGCCTTAGCAGCCAGCCGCTTGTAGTGGTTGTAAACCGCCACCGACAGAACCTTCTTGGCCTTCTCTTGGCCAATCACGTACTGGTCAAGGTAGCGCATGATCTCGCGCGGCTTAGGCAACTGTGCCAGAGAAGGCAAGCTGCGAGAGGATTTTCTAGGGGTTTCGCGACGGCTGGCAGCAGGGGCTGTGGCAGGTGGGGTATTGCCGTCGTAGAGTTCCTCCTCCAAAATCTCGTTGCACAGCTCCACACACTCGTCGCAGATGTAGACCCCCGGCCCCGCAATCAACTTACGCACTT
This sequence comes from Thermostichus sp. MS-CIW-15, assembly GCF_054060575.1. Classification (NCBI taxonomy): domain Bacteria; kingdom Bacillati; phylum Cyanobacteriota; class Cyanophyceae; order Thermostichales; family Thermostichaceae; genus Thermostichus; species Thermostichus sp. MS-CIW-15. The sequence goes on from NZ_JBSSDI010000037.1 coordinate 18,549, forward strand.
GATCCTGGGACTTATTACAGAAGGAGCATCTCAGGTGGGAGTCATGCTTGGCCATGGGATCCTCGTTGCTGTTTGCTCTTGGCTATTGTGTTCGGCGAATTCCAGGAAAGACAGGACGCTCTGGTGCTGCTTAAACGTGGGGCGCGGCCGCAGAGGCGTAGGAATACTGAAGGGACAGAACTTACTGACCTACTAGTCTAGCACTTCCTTCCAGCTTGTGGGCTTCCTAAGCCGGCTGTAGAGGATAGCTCTGCGGCGATTGGATAGAAAGTTGATAAGAAAACCGCCCGACTCGACGTCGAGCGGCGGATGGTGTGAGGAGTGAACGGAAACATGCGTCTCCGCTACTCTCATGATAGTGGAATGTTCCTAACTCTGGCAGAGACGGTCGTCGGAAGCAAGTGGGCTTTTTGGTTCGGTTGGATACCCTCTGGAGCGGAACCAGGGTAGATCTTGAGCACCAAAAAGGGGAAGGGACTGTCCGTGTTTCGTCCTCTTCCCCCTCTGGCGTCCACTCCTCACAGAATCGCATGATAAACCATCGCCAGGGCGAGGACAAGCCGGCCTTCCCAAATTTTTTCTCGTCAAGGATGGAGATCACTTCGGATCCAACGCCAGCAGCTCCGCCTCGCTCAGGAGAGGGATCCCCAAAGCCTGGGCCTGCTTGAGTTTGGAGCCGGGATCCGACCCTACCACCACATAGTCGGTTTGGCGGCTGACGCTGGCGGTCACTTTGCCGCCGCGGCTTTCAATCCAAGCCTTGGCCTGCTGGCGGGAGAGAGTAGGCAGGGTGCCGGTGATGACAAACTTCTTCCCAGCCAGAACCTGGGAGACGGCAGGGTCCGCTTGCCGGGGCAGGGCAGGGATCCCCAGCTCCCGCAGCTCCTGCAGCAACTTCTGGTGGGCGGGATCGGCAAACCAGGCCACCACCGCCTCGGCAATTTCCGCCCCTATCCCGTAGATTTGGGCGATGTCTTCAGCCCTGGCCTGGGCCAAGAGTTCTGGGGCGGGGAAATGCTGGGCCAAAATCTGGGCGGTCACCACCCCCACATGGGGGATCCCCAAGCCGTAGAGCACACGCTCCCAGGGCTGTTGGCGGGAGCGCTGGATGGCTTGTACCAGCTTCTGGCTGGAGCGGGATCCCATTCCCTCCAAGCTTTCCAACTGTTCCGGGGTGAGGCGGTAGAGATCGCTTACGGTGCGCACTCCTAGCTTTTCCACCAACTGGGCTACCCGCTTTTCCCCTAAGCCTTCGATATCCAGAGCGTCGCGGCTGGCCCAGTGCTGCAGTTGACCCCTGATCTTGGCCGGACAAGCTGGGTTGGGGCAGCGGGTTATCGCCTCGCCGGCAGGGCGAACCAAAAGGGTGCCGCACTCGGGACAGTGGCTGGGCAGGCGATAGGGAACGGCATCGGGGGGGCGCAGCTCCTTGAGGATCCCCACCACCTCAGGGATGATCTCGCCTGCCTTGCGCACGATGGCGGTGTCGCCAATGTGGACATCCAGCTCCTCCAGGCGATCGGCGTTGTGCAGGCTGGCGCGGCTGACGGTGGTGCCGGCTAGCAGCACCGGCTCCAGCTCCGCCACTGGTGTAACGGCCCCAGTGCGGCCCACGCTGGCCACGATGGCGCGGATGCGGGTGGGGACTTCCTGGGCAGGGTATTTGAGGGCAATGGCCCAGCGGGGGAATTTTTGCGTAAAGCCGGCCTCCTCTTGCAGCCGCAGGGAGTTGAGTTTAACCACCACCCCATCGCAGGCATAGGGAAGCTGGGCCTGCCGCCACCGCTCGTAGAACTGGGCCACCTCTTGGAGGTTCCGACAGACCTGGGAAAGAGGATTGACAGGCAATCCCAGTTCTTTCAGCCGCTGCAGACACTCCCACTGGGTTTGGGGAGGATCCCCGGCGGGCCACCCCTCCGGCCAGTGGAGAGCGTAGGCAAAGAAGCTAAGCTTGCGGGCGGCAACCACGCGGCTATCCAACTGGCGCAAGGTGCCGGCGGCGCAGTTGCGCGGGTTGGCAAAGGGGGGATCCCCGGCGGAGCATCGCTCCCGGTTGATGCGCTCGAACTCAGCAATGGGGAGATAGGCCTCTCCTCGCACCTCCAGGACCGGCGGGGGAGCGGCGGTTGCCAAGCGCAGGGGAATAGAAGGGATGGCGCGGATATTGGGGGTAATGTCCTCACCTGACTGTCCATCGCCGCGGGTGGCCCCCCGCTGCAGCAGCCCATCCACATAGGTAAGAGCCAGGGCAGCGCCGTCAATTTTCAGCTCGCACACATATTCCAGCTCCCCTTCCTCAGGGGTGCGCCCCAGAACCCGCCACAGGCGCTCTTGCCATTCCTTTAGCTCTTCCAGGTTGAAGGCGTTTTCCAGACTGTAGAGGGGGATGCGGTGGGAAACGGTGGGGAACTGCTCGGCGGGCTTTTCCCCTACCCGCTGGGTGGGGCTGTCGGGGGTGATGAGCTCGGGGTAGGCCCGCTCCAGCTCCTGCAGCTCGCGGTAGAGGCGGTCGTAAACGCTGTCTTCCAGAATGGGGGCATCGTGGACGTAGTAGGCAATGCTGGCCTTCTGCAGCAGAGCGCGCAGCTCGCGGGCGCGCTGTTCCAATTTTGGATCCATACTCTTGTTGCACCGTTGGCTAGGTCTAGCTTAGGTTCAACGCTCTCATCTCTCTCAGGCTGCCGCTGCTCTGCCCCCTTGTCAGCCTAACCCCCAAAAAGCTGGGCAATGCAGATCCCAGCTTGCAGCTGCAGGCGAGATGAGGCGAGAACTCCCCGTAGAAGCGGGCTGGCGGTGCCGGAAGCAGAGGCCGGCTACCACAGCGGTTGCCACCCATGGAGCGCCTCGTAGTGGCGCCTACCTTATTTCCTGCGACTGCAAGTGCCCGTAGGCTTGGGCCGCAGCGGCCATTTCTGCCGCCTTTTTGGAGCGCCCCTCGCCGCGGCCCCAACATTGGCCGTGGCCCCAAACTTCCATGGTGAAGTGCGGCGGGTGTTCCCGGGCAGCCACCAGACGATATTCCGGCAAGGTGCCCCATAGGCGTTGGGTCAGTTCCTGCAGCGCGGCTTTCGGGTTGCGCCGAGTGGGATCCTGGAACCACTGCTCCACCCGTTGGCGAAAGTAGGGATCCAGCCAAGGATGCAGCCGGGCCAGGGTGTGCATGCCCCAGCTCAGGTATAGGGATCCCAACACCGCCTCAAAAGCATCGGCTAAGCGCCGCTCCCGTCCGGCCAGGTCGTTTTGGGAGCTGGATCCCACCTCAAGGTAGCGCTCTAGGCCATGCAGATCCGCCAGTTCCGCCAGGTGGGCATCGCTGATCAGATCCGAGCGAACTGCGGTCAGCTCTCCCACCGACAAGTGGGGATAGGACTGGAACAAGAACTCAGTGGCCAAAATGCGCAGGACAGAATCCCCTAAGAACTCCAGCCGGTCGTTGTTGCGCTGGCCATCCAGAGAAGGGTGAATCAAAGCTTGATCCAACAGATCCCAGCGCAGTTGCTCCAGCCAGGCGGGATCCTTGAACCCCAACCGGTTCAGCAGGTGCTCTAAGGCGCGGCGACGAGGTGGGATCGGCTCAACCATAAAACCTGCGGCAAAATCTCTACACCTAGAATGCTCTCAGTGCTCACCTTGTGCTACAGGAGTAGTATAAGCCTTTGGAGAGGATCCCTGCATGCATGCCCACGCCCACCCTCGCACTCCCACCACCGAGATGGAGGTGACCAGCATTCGTCTGGAGCGGGAACTGAAGCAACGACTGAAGGCGTTGGCCGGCGGCCAGGGCTACCAGGCCTTGATCCGCGAAATTCTCTGGGGCTATGTCTTGCGCCACTCTCAAGAGGCTGCCACCCTCACCGCCGAGGATATTCAGGCCAGTTTCCCCGCCACGGCTCAGCGGCCCCAGCGTTGCGCCCTCACTGGCCAGGCCATCCAGCCACAGGAGCCGATGCTGCTGGGGTTGACTACGGACGGGAAATTGGTTCCCCTCAGCCCTGCCAGCCTCTGATTCTGGAACTCGAGTTAGTCCAGAGAGCCCTGGAGCAACCGACTCGACCGGCTTCTGCTAAGTTCCGCGGATTTCTCGATATCTTCTGGCGCGTTCTTCGGCGGGATCAGGGGCTTGCGCCTTGGCAACGGCCTCTTGCAGTTGTGCCATCACTGCTTCTGGGGGGTCGGCAGAGCGGACGACGTAGAACATCAAGTTAATGGCTTCGGCGGCCGTCAGCTTAAGGTTCTCTTTTCCTTTTGGCACCAGCGCGATCTTGCCGTCTGTTGTCGTAATCGCCGTATGGGATCCTTTGGCAAGAATCTCCCCAGCTTTTTCCAGAGTGACAAGCATATCCGTGCCTGATACATTTACGCTGAACACTGCTAAGCATTATCGCTCAACGGTGCAGCGATAGCATCCTGCCCACTGCTGAACAGGATGGCGGTATCCCGCAAAGCTCTGAGCATAACACCCAGAGCGC
>NZ_JBSSDI010000038.1:0-22598 GCF_054060575.1 Thermostichus sp. MS-CIW-15
GTTTTACATACCTAGCCATACCAAGCAGCCATACTGAACATACTGGGCATTATTTTCAGTATAGTCCAGCATATCATTGACTAGAGTCATGCTCCGTCGAGATCGCTAAACTAGACTCAGTAGCGCAAAAAGCAAAGCCTTATGCCTTCCTCTTCTGTGGACGTACGTGAGCTACCCCTGTTTCCCCTGCCAGAGGTGGTGTTGTTTCCGGGCCGCCCCCTGCCGCTGCACATTTTCGAGTACCGCTATCGCATGATGATCAACACCATCCTGGAGACGGATCGCCGTTTCGGGGTGCTGATGTTCGATCCCCAGACGGGATCCCCGGTGCGGGTGGGCTGTTGTGCCGAGGTGTTGCAGGTACAGCGGTTGCCGGATGACCGCATGGACATTTTGACCTTGGGGCAGCAGCGCTTCCGGGTGTTGAACTACGTGCGGGAAAAGCCCTTCCGGGTGGGGCTGGTGGAGTGGATTGAGGATGAGCCGACCACTGCGGATTTGCAGGGCTTGGTGCAGCAGGTTTCCACCCTACTTCAGGATGTGGTGCGCCTCTCCGGCAAGCTAATGGAGCGGGAGACGGAGCTGCCGGAGCGACTGCCCACTACCCCGATAGAGTTATCCTACTGGGTTGCCAGCCACTTTCACGGGGCTCCCCGGGAGCAGCAAGCGCTGCTGGAAATGGTCAGCACCGAAAATCGCCTGCGGCGGGAAGCCGAGATCCTCGAGTCCACCCGCAAGCACTTGGCCGCCCGCACTGCCCTCAAGGATTTGTTCTCCGAAATCTCCTAAAATTTCTTGGGATCGCTTGAAAGACGCAGGCCACGGGGGAGTTGTCAGCCGTTCTGGCGCTCGCGTTGCCACCCGTCTCAACGGCGGCTGCAAAAGCCGGCTGAGGTTCAGTGATTGTCCAGGGATCCGATGTCCTACCCTCGCCGTTATCTGCGCTTTGCCTCCCGGGTTCTGGGCCGAGAAATGGAGATGCTCCACTTTGGGCATCGCGGCTACCCGCTCATCTGCCTGCCCACCAGCAATGGGCGTTTTTTCGATCTGGAAGATCGCGGCATTATCGCCAGCCTCGGCCATCACTTGGAGCAGGGCTATTTGCAGGCCTTTTGCGTGGAAACCCTCGATTGGGAGACCTTGTTCAACTGCGAGCTGGACGTGCCCCAGCGGCGGGATCGCTGGCTGTTGTTGGAGCAACACTGGGTAGAAGAGCTGATCCCCTACGCCAAAGCAGAAGCGCAAAATGACTTTCTGGTGGTGGCAGGCTTCTCTCTGGGGGCCACCCACGCCGTCAACCTCACCTGCCGGCACCCTGGCCTGGTGCGCCGTTGTCTGGCGCTGGGGGGGCCCTACGATGTGGCGGCCCTCGGCTCCGTCACCGGCTGGGATCCCCAACAGGCGGAACAGGAGCTGTATTTCATCAACCCCTTGGCCTACCTGTCCAACATGAGCCGACAACTCTGGGATCAGCTGGGCGGGCGCAACACCGAGCTAAAACTGCTCACCGCCCACCGCGACCACTGCCTCAACGACAATCTGCGCCTGGCAGAAGTCCTCCGCCGCAACGACATCCCCCATCACCTGGAGGTATGGGAAGGGGATCACGACTGGCCCACCTGGCAAGCGCAAATCCGCGCCTTCGCCTAGGATCCCTTGCAGAGGAGTCAGAGAGCTTTTGATGAGAGAGCCTGGATGATCGAAGACTACTGGGTTGGCAGCCTGCACTTCAGCGAGCCTTTTGGGGACGACACCCTGGCCCGTCTCAACGCCCTTCCCCCCATTCAAGCCCGCAACGGCCAAGCCTACAAGATCCGGGCGGAACATGTCACCATTCACGAGGTGAACCTGGATTACCGCACCAAGTACCGCCTCATCCTAGACCGCTTCAGCTACCTTTACCCCCAGGCCATCGGCCTGTTCATGGGCTTTGCCTTCAGGGGGGTGTACATCATCAACAACCCCTTCAGCTTTTACTACTACCTGCGCAACAAAGATGCCGCCTACATGGTGGTCAAAGAGCTGGGGATCTCCATCCCCAAGACTTACATTCTGCCCCCCAAGGAGGCCCCAGCTTTGAAAGCCGAAGATTTTAAGTATCACAAGTTCTTCGATTGGCAGGGGATGGCAGAAGATCTCGGCTGGCCAATCGTGATCAAGCCGGCAGAGGGACGGGAGGCCATCGGAGTCGAAATCGCCTACAACATGGAGCAGCTTCTCTACTTTTACGACCGCTCCGGATCCCAGGTGATGATGCTCCAGGAGAAGGTTAAAAGTCCTTATCCCTGGCAGATTCGCGCTCTCTGTATTGGCCGAAAGATCATCCCAATTAAATACATCTTTCGCAAGTTCGATGCCAGCGAATATCTGTTCGATCCAGAGTTTCTCACGCCGGAGATGGGCAAAAAAGTTATCGACACCTGCCGGATCATCAATCGGGCGTTGGGCTATGAAATGAACTCGGTGGAGCTGTTTATCGACGAACAAGGGGAGCTACAGGCCATTGACTTTAACAATCCGGTGCCCGATGGCCGCCTCAAGGCTTTGGGAGAAATTTTTTACAACGATTACCAGCAGGCCCTTTGCGATTTGGTCGTGGATATTGTGCGGGAACAGCGTCCTTTCGACTTCTTGCCCCCAGACGTCAACCGCTTTGCCCAGATCGCCCGGCGAGCCGACCTCACCCGTGAGCAGAAGTTTCAGATGGCTCTCGAGCTGGCCAACCGCTACTACGAGCCCAGGGATCCCGAATAAAATAACTTAACAAAAGCACGGTCTAGCGCTGGGAAAGCTTTGGGCTGGGCAAAGAGCAGTTGCCTGGCTTTCGTCTATGGGACCCTTGAGGCGCAGGGATTCCATCCTAGGTTGAGCTTAGAGGGGGGATCCCCTCCCAGCCGCGGCAGGGCAAGTTGGTCTATCCGGACAGGCAAATGTCAACCGGTTTGAAATTGCGCTGGTGCCACGATATTCGCGGGATCCCAGCATCTGCCTGGCAAGCGCTGCAGACAGAGCGCACCTCTCCTTTTTTGGAGTACGAGTGGCTGCACAGCCTAGAAGCCTCCGGCTGTGCCAGCCGCAACACGGGGTGGTTGCCCTGTCACCTGTTGGTGGAGTCGGATGGGCAACTCATCGCCGCTGCCCCCTTGTATTTGAAAAGCCATAGCCAGGGCGAATTTGTCTTCGACCAAGAGTGGGCTGCGGTTGCCAACCAACTGGGAGAACGCTACTACCCCAAGCTGATCGGCATGGCCCCTTTTACGCCGGCCACCGGCTATCGCATTCTCGTCCATCCCGACTACTCGGAAGCAGAGGTGTGGCCGTCGATGCTGGCTGCTATCGATCGCTTCTGCCAGGACAATGATATTTCGCTGTTCAGCCTGCTCTATGTGGACTTAGACTGGCGGGCCCAACTGGAGGCCGATGGATTGACTCCCCGAATTACCCACAACTACCAGTGGCACAATCCCGGCTATCGCTCTTACGAAGACTTTTTGAGCCAGTTCAACGCCAACCAGCGGCGCAACATCAAGCGAGAGCGGGCCGCCATGGAAAAAAGCGGCATAGAACTCAAGATCTACACCGGAGAGGAGATCACGCCGCGCCTTCTCTCTCTCATGTACGACTTTTACAGCAACACCTGCGCCCAATTTTGGAACTGGAGCAAATATCTCAACCGCCGCTTTTTCGAATCTCTCTATCCCAACTACCGGCAGCGGCTGGTGCTGGTGGCCGGGGAACGAAATACAGAAATTGTGGGGATGTCTTTTTGCGTCCGCAAAGGGGATCGCCTCTTTGGGCGCTACTGGGGCTGCCGAGAAGAGGTGAAGTTCTTGCACTTTAATGTGTGCTACTACGAGCCGATTGCCCTAGCCATCCGCGAAGGGATCCGCAACTTTGATCCCGGAGCTGGAGGATCCCACAAGATTCGGCGGGGATTTCCAGCCACTCCTGTGTATAGCTACCACCGTTTCTACCGCCCCAGGCTAAAGCAGGTGCTAATCCCCTATCTGAATCGCGTCAACCCTCTCATGTTGGCTGAGCTGGAGAGGGTAAATCAAAACGAGGTTCCCTTTCGAGAAGATATTCTACCCTCTCTGTCTACTCTTACGCGAGGTTAAATGAACTACCACTGGATAAGCTTTTTCTGAACGGCTGCCATACACATGGCAACGCGAGCGTTGATCTCATCTTCAGAGCCAAAGATATCCAGTTTCTCTTTGAGCCTTTGAATACAGTTTTGTACGGTTTTTTTGCTCGTGTGAATGCGGTCGGCGATGGCCTGGTCGGTGAGGGCCTCTTTGCAGAGCAGGTTCAAGACCTCGATTTCCCGCTCCGTCAGCTTTGTTAAGCCGCGCAACTCTCGCGGCATGCGCAATTCCCCATTGAGGGCACTTTTGGCTCCTTCCAAGAAGACACTGCGCCGCTCCATTTTGTTGACGGCGGCAAATCCGCCCTGGTGCTTGCTGATTAGGCCCACCAGGGGAGTTAGCAGCAGCGGCTCGCTGGAATAAACCATCACGTTCAGGGTGGGGTAGTTCTCGAAAATATGGCGCAAGAACTCTAGGCCCGGCTCGGCAGACTGTTCGCCGCTGGTTTGGCCGTAGAGCAAGTCGGCTACTACCAAGTCCGGCTGTTCCCGCTGCAGGCGCAGGATGGCGTCCATCGGGTTGGAGACTGTGATGCACTGAGCATCGGCTGCAAGCCGTTGCAGCCATTCGCAATTGTTTTGGGCGACCTCGGGATGATCCTCGACAATCAAGAACTTGAGCGGGGCAGTTCGGCTCTCGACCTCAAACATCGATCCACTCCTCCAAATCCAGCGTCGGCTGCGGGGGGACGGCCAAAACCCCTTTGCAGTTTAGGGATCCCACCGACAAACTACCCTAGTGTAGCCCCAAGTTGGGCCTGAGAAGGCGCAGCAGGGTAGGCTAGAGGGTGATGTTAACCGGATCCCGACTGTGGTACCCCTGCAAGATCGCAACCCAACCACCCGCACTGCCTACGTTACCTATGCTTTGGTGCTTATCAACATCCTGGTTTTTGTGTATGAGCTTACCCTATCACCGCAAGAGCTGGCGGCTTTCTTCCGAGAGTGGGCAGTGGTGCCAGCGGAACTGACGGCCAGCTTTCGGGGGGAGGCCACCTCTTCGCTGCGCCCCGAATGGGTAACGCTATTTACCTCGCAATTTTTGCACGGGGGCTTTTTGCATCTTGGCGGCAACATGCTCTTTTTGTGGGTTTTCGGCAACAATGTTGAGGATCGCTTGGGGCATGTGCGCTACCTCATTTTTTACCTGACTTGTGGAGCCTTGGCCGCCCTAACCCAGTGGTTTTTCGATATGGAATCCACCATTCCTTCGCTGGGGGCAAGTGGGGCCATTGCCGGGGTGTTGGGAGCTTATATCTTGCGTTTCCCGCGAGCTGAGATCCTGACTTTGGTACCCCTGGGCATTTTTATCACAACCGTCTACGTTCCCGCCTGGGTGTTTTTGGGTTTTTGGTTTGTACAGCAGGCGTTTTACGGCATCGCCAGCCTGCAGACGCCCACCAACATCGGCATGCAGGGGGGAGGGATCGCCTACTGGGCCCACGCGGGCGGCTTTGTGTTTGGGGCCATCTTGGGGCCGCTGATGGGGTTATTTTCTGGCAAAAGCCCTTATGACCGCCAAGCCGCTTGGCGACAGCCCGACAGGGACCTGTTCTGATTGAACCTCAATCCTTTTTGTGTCAGAGACCAACTTGAGAGGAGGAAATCATGGTTCGTCTGTCTGCCAAGCCCCTAACCCTGGAAGAGTTTCTGCAGCAGCCAGAAGCTCAACCCGCCAGTGAATTCATCGAGGGAGAGATCATCCAGAAGCCCATGCCACAGGGAAAGCACAGCCTACTCCAGGGGGAGCTAACTTCTTTTATCAACGCAAACCTCAAACCCAAACGCCTCGGGTGGGCATTTCCAGAGTTGCGCTGCACTTTTGCCGGCTATGCGATTGTGCCCGATATTTCTGTGATCGCCTGGGATCGGATCCCTGTGGATGAAGATGGCACCATTCAAAATCTCATTCCCTTTTGCCCAGATTGGATGATCGAGATTCTCTCTCCCGATCAAAATCAAATGAAGCTGGTCAAGAAAATTTTGATCGGCTTGGCCCACGGCTGCCAGATGGGGTGGATCGTAGCTCCCGAAGAAAGGCTCGTTTTCGCCTACCCTGCCGGACAGCAGCCAACCGTGCATGAGGATCCGCAAGAGCTGATCCCCGTTCCCGCGTTTGCCCAAGGGATCCAACTGACGGTCGAAACGTTGTTTGGTTGGATGCGGGTTCGAGCTGACGAGAGCGGCAAGCACAGCGGAGATACACAGGCGGGGCACTCACCTAACCCCAGCCCTTCCGGTGCCCAGTGAGAAAAAAGCCGAGACCGGCTGGACCAGTGGCACGCCTTGCTGACAAGCTGCCCCAGCCTCCCTCGCCTCCATTTCAGTCGGCGCTGTAGAGAGCAGGAGCTTGGGCAACCGTCGCTCCAATAGAGGAGAGTTCTTGGCGCAGCAGCGCCACCAGGGCATTGGTGGACTGGTCGTAGAGGCTAGTGACCAGCTTGGGATAGAGCCCAATGCCGATGATGGGGATCAGCAGGCAGGCGATGATGAACACCTCCCGCGGCTCGGCATCCACCAGTTCCTCGTGTTCGGTCAGCTCTTTGTTTTCCGGGCCAAAGAAGATCTGCCGCAACATCGACAGCAGGTAGATAGGAGTCAGGATCACCCCAACCGCCGCCAGAAAGACCACCACCAGCCGGAAGGGGAGGGAGTAGGCATCGGTGGTGGCCATGCCGATGAACACCATCAGCTCCGCCACAAAGCCGCTCATCCCCGGCAGAGCCAGAGAGGCCAGCGAGCAAGCGGTGAACATGGAGAAAATCTTGGGCATCTTCAGGCCGACGCCGCCCATTTCCTCCAGCTCCAGCGTGTGGGTGCGGTCGTAGGTGGCCCCCACCAAGAAGAACAGGCTGGCCCCGATCAGCCCGTGGGAGATCATCTGCAGCATGGCGCCGCTCATGCCGATTTCGGTCAGGGATCCGATCCCGATGAGGACAAAGCCCATGTGGCTGATGGAAGAGTAGGCGATCTTGCGCTTGAGGTTGCGCTGGGCAAAGGAGGTGAGGGCGGCAAAGATGATGTTCACCACCCCCAACACGATCAGCACCGGCGCAAAGTAGAGGTGGGCATCCGGCAGCATGCCCACATTCATGCGCATCAGGGCATAGCCCCCCATCTTAAGCAAGATCCCGGCCAGCAACATGTGAACCGGCGCCGTGGCTTCGCCGTGGGCATCGGGCAGCCAGGTGTGCAAAGGGAAGACGGGCAGCTTCACCCCGTAGGCGATGAGGAAGGCCCCATACAGCAGCAATTGGAAGCTCAGCGGATAGGCCTTGTGGGCCAGATCCGTCATGTCAAAGCTGATGGGATCCCCGTAGAAGGCCATGGCCAGGCCCGCCACCAGGATAAACAGGGAGCTGAGGGCGGTGTAGAGAATGAACTTGGTGGCCGCATAGAGGCGGTTGTACCCCCCCCAAATGGAGAGGAGCAAATACACCGGGATCAGCTCCAGCTCCCACATCAGGAAGAAGAGCAACATGTCCTGCACGGCGAACACCCCGATCTGCCCGCCGTACATGGCCAACATCAGAAAATAAAACAGGCGCGGCTTGAGGGTGACCGGCCAGGCGGCCAAGATGGCAAGCGTGGTCACAAAAGCCGTGAGCAGGATCAGCGGCATGGAAAGGCCATCGGCCCCCACCGACCAGCTCAGCCCCACCTGCGGCACCCAGGTGTAGCGCTCCAGCAGTTGTAAGCTTGTCTGGCTGGGGTCATAGCCGACATAGAAGCCAGCCAGCAAAATGAGCAGGTCGGTAACCGCGATGAAGAGGGCAAACCAGCGAACCCGTTCTGCCAACTTTTGCGCGTAGACGCGGGTAGTGGGATCCCCAGCGGGCGCCGGGATCAAGGGGATGAAGAGGGCGGCCACCACCGGATAGACGATGACCGTGGTCAGCCAGGGAAACTCGTGCAAGCTGGGCAGCGCCATGAAGATAACCTCGTTACGCTAAGTTCATACCACACCCTTCCAGGGGGATTGCCGTCGGCTACAGCCAACAGCCTTTTACCAGAATCGCTCCTGAGTATCTCTGCTCAGCAAACCTCCAGAACTATCTTAAGGCTCTTTACCTAGTTTGCCGGGATCCCTGGCCGGGCTCGACCAGGACTCAAGCATTGACCTGGTCATCAAACCTGGCTATTAGAAACCTCATCACCTGGCCCCCGGCTAGCCGACCCTGCGCAATTGCGCCTGGACAGGACTGCCGCTGTTGGATAACAGTAGAAATAGTACTTAACAACCAAGCCAGGTCCGCCCTTGGCGGGCGGTGAGGGGAGCCTCTGGGGGAAGCTTTGAAGTATGGCACTGCATGCGGAGTTACACCGCCACCTAGGCGGTTCGGTCGTTCCTAGGATTTTGTGGCGCTACCTGCATCGCCAGGGATCCCCTCTGGCAGCACGCTTTCCTGACTACGCCGAGTTTGAGGAGTTCTACACCCGCCCGCGCAACACCCTTGAAGATTACTTGGAGCTGCACACGCTAGTGGAACAGGTGCAAACCCTGGAAAGCTTACCTTATTTCATCTACCGTCTGCTGCGGGGGGCCTATGTTTTTGAGGATTTGGCCTATCTAGAGATTCGCTACACCCCCTATCTGCGCACAGATCCCAGCTTGGACGAGGCGGATCGCCTCAAGCAGATGCGCCAAGTTATCGAAACGGTAGGGCAAGCCAGCCAGCAGCGGGAATATCCCATCGTCACCACCCAGATTGTGTGTTTGCACTCCCGCCTGCCCAGCCATATCAACCGCGCCATGGTGGAGGCCGCCGCCGAGTCCGAATACGTGTCTGCCATCGACCTGGCGGGGGGAGATAAGGCCTACGGCGAACGCATGGACGAGTGGATTGAGCTGTTCAAATATGCCCTGGCCCGTGGCCTCAAAACCACTGCCCATCTCTATGAGACTTTGGATGGCTGTTACCCAGAGCTGCTGCCCTATGTCTCGCGGATTGGCCACGGGATCCAGATCCCTCTCCACTACCCAGAGCTGCTGCCAGAGCTGGCGCGGCGCGGCCAATGCCTGGAGGTCTGTCCCACCACTTACCTGAAGACGGGGACGCTGCCCAGCTTGGAGCCCCTCAAAATCGTCTTCGACCGCTGCTTTGACGCGGGGGTAGATATCGCCATCTGCACCGACAACGCCGGCCTGCACAACGTGCGCCTGCCGTTTGAGTACGAAAACTTGCTCACGCACGACATTATCGATTTCGACCAGCTCAAGCGCTGTCAGGAGGCGGCTTTTCGTCACGCTTTTGCCTGGCCCTACAAGGAGCACCCCGCCTCGTTGCTGTCGGAGCTGCAGCAGTCAGCCTCGAAGTCCCTAGTTCCCCTCTGAGAGGGGCAAACAGGACTTTGCTTGACATTTCCGCCGCCAGACTTGGTCGCGCTTGCCCGGCGAGGGCTGGCGCAGGTCAAAACGACATCCCCCTGAGTCGGACAGCGGCCTCCTGTAGGCTGCTCTCGGAGAGGTCAGGCAGCTCAAGGCGAGCGCGGATACGGTTAAAGTGTTGCTGCAGGCCGTGGCGATAGGTGGGATCGTAGTGCTGCTGCAGTAGCTCCCGCACAAATTGCGGCCAGTCTTGGGCGTCGATGAGCTCAAACCAGCGCTGCAAACAGGCCTGGCCGTAGCGGGACTTCAAAGACAGCAATTTTTCCTTTAGCGCCTGGGGGTGGGCTATCCAGTGGGGATAGTGGGCGATCAACCCCTTCACCCGTTCTTCTAGAGGCAACTGCACCTCTACGCAGTCGGCTTGGGTGATGGCCTGCCAAAGAGCAGGGGGCAAATGAAGCTGGCCCACTTTGGCACTTTCCGACTCCACCCAGACCGGCTTGGCGGGATCCCACTGGAGAAAGGCCTGCACCAGTTGACTTTCAAAGCTCTTCTGAGTGGGCTGCGAGGTTCCCCACTCGGCCCCCAGCACCGATCCGCGGTGGCAGGCCAGCTTTTCCAGATCGAGGACTTGGGCTCCCCGCTGCTGCAGATGGCGCAGCAACTGGGTTTTGCCGCTCCCCGTTGGCCCGCAGAGGACGCGGTAGGTAAACTCCTGGGGCAAAGTCTGCAGTTGTCGGCGCACCCAGGCGCGGTAGGTTTTGTACCCCCCTTGCAAGACGGTTACCTGCCAGCCCACCTGGGACAACACCAGCGCCAGACTGGCCGAGCGCTGCCCGCCCCGCCAACAGTAGATGAGGGGGTGGTAGTCCCGGCCCTTGTCGGCAAAGTGGGTCTGCAAATGGCGGGCGATGTTCTGGGCCACCAGGCTGGCCCCCCGCTTGCGGGCTGTAAAGGGATCCACTTGCCTGTAGAGGGTGCCCACCTCTGCCCGTTCTGCATCGTCGAGCACGGGCAAGTTGATGGCCCCCGGCCAATGATCCTCTGCGAACTCTGCCGGAGAGCGCACATCGATAATTTCGCTGTAGGTGTGCAGCCAGGACTCGGCGGTGACGTGAATGGGAGCAGCCACGGAGGCAGGGATGAGGGAGTCGACTGGGTTTTCTCCTGCTCGATCCTGGCAGATTTCTCCTCGAGGGAGTAGCCAAAGTTTGTCTCCGCCATATCCGCCATAATGGGAGTCCTGGTCTGGCATGTCGCTGGCGAGGATAGGGGAATGGTGCAGCAGGCTGGCTATGGATCTTGGCGATCCCCAATTACCGCGGATCTGGTCGTGACGGGATCCCTACGGCTAGGGCAACCGGCTTGGGACAAGGGGGATCTCTACTGGACGGAGGGTCGCCCCCAGGAAAAGGGGCGCAACGTGCTGAGGCGGCAAGCTGCCGGTGGGGCGGTGCAGGAGCTGACGCCGGCCCCTTTTAACGTGCGCACCCGCGTGCACGAGTACGGCGGCGGGGCCTACTGGGTCTCTGAGGGGGTGGTGTATTTCTGCAACTTTGCCGATCAACGGCTCTACCGCCTGTTGCCGGGTTCGGATCCCCAGCCCCTCACCGAGCCAGGCCCCTACCGCTATGCCGACGGGGTGGTGGACAGGGCATTCCGACGCATCCTCTGCGTGCGCGAGGATCACAGCCGTCAGAGAGAGCCGGAAAATACGCTGGTCGCCATCGATCTAGAAAGCGGATCCCAGCAGGTTCTGGCCAGGGGCCACGACTTCTATGCCAGCCCGCGGCTGAGCCCCGATGGCCGCACGCTGGTCTGGCTGAGCTGGGATCACCCCCAAATGCCCTGGGACGGCACAGAGCTGTGGCGGTCTGAGGTGAACCCTGACGGCAGCTTGGGAGAACCTCAAAAGCTGGCCGGTGGCCCTGCCGAGTCGATCTTCCAGCCCCAGTGGTCACCGGAGGGGGATCTCTACTTTGTTTCCGATTGCAGCGGCTGGTGGAACCTCTATCGCTGGGATCCCCAGGGCCCCCTCCCCCTCTGCCCTATGGAAGCGGAGTTTGCAGAACCCCAGTGGGTGTTTGGCCTGAGCACCTACGGCTTTTGTGGGGATAGGCAAATCCTGGCCATCTATCGACAAGAGGGGCTCTGCCACCTGGCGCTTTTGGATCCGCGTTCAGGACGGCGGCAGGAGCTCCCCCTGCCCTACACCGAGCTCCACAGTCTGCAGGTCAGCGGCGAAAAAGCCGCCTTTCTGGCCGCATCCCCCAGTGAAGCCATGGCCTTGGTCTGTCTGGACTTACCTTCTGGCCAAGTGGAGGTGGTGGCCCGTTCTAGCAGCGTGGCGGTAGAGCCGGAGTACTTGTCGATCCCCGAACCCATCGCCTTTCCCACCTCAGGCGGGGCAGTGGCCTACGGTTTCTTCTATCCCCCCAAAAACCGCGACTTCGTGGCCCCTGCCGGCGAAAAACCGCCCCTGCTCGTGAAAAGCCACGGTGGGCCCACAGGGGCGACGGCAGCCGTGCTCGACCTGGGGATCCAATACTGGACCAGCCGCGGGATTGCCGTTTTGGATGTCAACTACCGCGGCAGCAGCGGCTATGGGCGGGCCTACCGGGAGGCCCTCAAGGGCCGCTGGGGCCTTGTGGACGTGGAAGATTGCATCGCTGGGGCCCAATTCTTGGCAGCCCAGGGCAAGGTGGACGGGGAGCGGCTGCTCATTCGCGGCGGCAGCGCCGGCGGCTACACCACCCTGGCGGCCCTGACGTTTCACACCGTCTTCAAGGCCGGCGCCAGCTACTACGGGGTGAGCGATCTAGAGGCCCTAGCCCAGGAGACCCACAAGTTTGAGTCCCACTACTTGGACAGCTTAATTGGCCCCTACCCGGAGCGGCGGGATCTCTACCGGGAGCGCTCTCCCATCCACCACCTGGAGGGTCTCAACTGCCCCGTTATCTTCTTTCAAGGCCTGGAGGACGCCATCGTCCCTCCCAACCAAGCAGAGAGGATGGTGGCTGCCCTGCAGGCCAAGGGGATCCCGGTGGCCTATGTCCCTTTTGCCGGTGAGCAGCACGGCTTTCGCCAGGCAGCCAACCTCAAACGGGCCCTGGAGGCAGAGCTTTATTTCTACGCCCAGATCCTAGGGTTTCCCTTGGCGGAGCTTATCGAGCCGGTTCCCATTGCCAACTGGCCTCCTCCTCGTTGAGGTTACTTGTCCTGGCTCAGCGCCTCCCCATTGGGTATCCTAGTCAAGGACGCTGGGGAAGGGAAGCATGCAGAGCAGAACAAGCCACCGGCAACTCTGGAGGCGATGGCTTGCCGCGACCTTAGCAGCAGGCGGAGTACTGGGCGGCGTCCTGTGGGGCTTTTACGCCTCCTCCTGGGCAGAACCTGTCGAGATGGCGGCGGCGCCTCCAGCACCCCTGAGCTCGACTTCTGGCGCCGCCTTTTTGCGCGCCTACAAAGCCCTGCAGGCCGGCCAAGCGCAAGCGGCCCTGGAGCACCTGCAGGGCTTGGAAGAAAAGCTGCCAGTTCTCACCGACGAGATCTGGAAGCTCAGGGCTCAGGCTTATGAAAAGCTGGGGGATCGAGAAACAGCCCGCCAGATCTGGTGGCCCAAGATCTTGCAGGAGTATCCCCACAGCCCGGTGGCCGCCTACGCCCTCTGGGGAATGGGCCAGGTGGATCAGTTGCGGCGGCAATTTCCCACCCACCCCCTGACGGCCCGCGCCCTCAAGCACCTGCTGGAGCTGGATCCTGACCGGTATGACCTGCTGCGGGATCTGGCCTTGCACCACCCGCAAACCCCTGGGTTAACGCCGCTGCTGGATCGCTGGCGGCAAGCCCAAGAGGGATCCCTCACGGCCTCCGATTGGCAGATCCTGGCCGATGCCTATTGGGAGCAGCGGGAGTACGGCAAAGCCGCCCGCGCCTACGGGCGTGCCCCCACCACCTCTCGCAATCTCTACCGCCAGGGGCGCAGCCACCAGATCTCGCGGGAGTTGCCCCAGGCGAGAGCGGCTTACCAAGCGCTGCTGGCTCAATTTCCCGACGCCGCCGAAGCCTCCCTCACCCGGCGCCGCCTGGCCGAGCTGAGCGACCTGCCGACGGCAATCGAGCTGCTTCGCCAGGTGGGATCCGGCTCGGATAGAGAAGCTCCAGAAGCGTTGCTCAGCCTCAGCCAACTGTATGACCGCAACGGCAGCCCGCAATCGGCCCAGGCGGTGCGGCAGACCCTTTGGGAGCGCTTCCCAGTCAGCGAAGCCGCGGCCACCGCCGCCTGGACGGTGGCTTGGCGCCAGGCGCAAACGGGCAATCTCAGCCAAGCCATTGCTCTAGCCCAGCAGATTGGCTTGGCCCAGCGGGATACGGAAATGGGGGCGCAACTGCTCTACTGGGCCGGCAAATGGCGGGAACGGCTGGGGGAGGTGGCTGCGGCGCGGCAAACCTATCAGCAGGTGCTGCGGCAGTTTCCCCACACCTACTACGCCTGGCGGGCGGCGGCGCAACTGGGCTGGCCAGTAGGAGATTTCTCCAGCGGCCGCCAAAGGGTTGAGGTGGATTTTCAGCCCGTTCGCCAACCTTTGCCCGCCGTTTCCGAGGCTACCCAGACCCTGCATCTCATTGGCGCTGGCCAACTGGCCTGGGAGCGCTGGCAGGGGGAAATGGCTCTGCTGCAACGGGATCCCGGCCAGATGAGCGTGGCCGAGCGCTTTGCCAGCGGCATTTTGCGCAACAACGCCGGCGAGCACCTGCGGGGCATCAACCAGGTGGCTGCCCTGCGCTTTAGCGCCGAGCCCGACCCGCTGCTGCCGACCCTGAGACAGCGCCAGGATTTCTGGCAGGCCATCTACCCGCTGCACTACTACGCCAGCCCAGAAAACACCTGGGAAAGGGATCCCTACGCCCAGCCCGGCCTGGCCCGCTGGTCGCGGCAATTTAACCTCAATCCCTTGATGGTGGCGGCCCTGATCCGCCAGGAATCCCGCTTTGAGCCAGAGATCGTCTCGGCCTCGGGAGCGCTGGGCCTGATGCAGGTGATGCCTGCCACCGGCCGCTGGATTGCCCAAAAAATCGGCCTAGCCCAGTACAGCCTCACCAACCCCGCCGACAATCTTCACCTGGGATCCTGGTACTTCGACTACACCCACCGCACCTACCAAGACAACACCCTCCTGGCCCTGGCCAGCTACAACGGCGGCCCCGGCAACGTGGCCAGGTGGCTGAGCCGCTTCGGCTTTGAGGATCCCGATGAATTTGTGGAGCAGATCCCCTTCGCCGAAACCCGTGGCTATGTCAAGTCTGTCTTTGGCAACTACTGGAACTACTGGCAGCTCTACACCCAAGAGGGGCGCACCTTGGTCAGCCAGCGCCTGCAACCGCACCTGTCAAATGATTGACGTTCTCCCCAGCCCCAAGGGGCGGGAATTCTTTCTTGCTCATCGCAAGCTACGCAGACGTACCGGTGAGATTGCCACCGCACGCCTCCTTCTTTCCCCCCCGTATACGGAGGGATGAAAGAGGGCGCGGGGCCTGCGCCGCCAAGGTTTTGGTCAAACTAGTGTCCAACCTGAGCGAGAGGCTGGAGGGTAGCCTCCGGCGCGATCTGTTGGCCAGCAGGCTCACAGCTCTTCTAGAGCTAGCGTCGGGAGGAGGTCAGCCTTTCCCCCAGCAACTGCACCGAGTAGGCCGCCAGCCCCAAGCCCACCATGAAAAACATGAAGGCGATCAGGGAAACGGATCCCACCAGCAGGTAGCGCACCAGAATGCTGATCCCCCGCGCCAGGGATCCGCTTTCCAGGTCGATGGGCGGCAACTTGGCCAGCATCGAGAGCAGCAATTGTAGGAACCCATAGCCCAAACTGGCAGCAAAGGCAGCCCCCAAGAGGGCGCTGAGGGGATGGGGGGAGGACGGCATGGGGCAGCACCGGAAAACTCACCCTTATTGTAGGCTCCAGGTACAATATGAGCGTTTGTCCTGAGAACGAAATGATGGGGAGCGGGTCTGAAGCAGTTTCCCACTACGAAGTGTTGGGGGTTTCGGTGCTGGCGACGGCAGCGGAGATCAAGTCTGCCTATCGCCGTTTGGTCAAGTACCACCATCCCGACAGCCTGCTGGCCAAAAAAGACGGGGCTGCTGCTGAACGCATTCGCCAGATCAACGCCGCCTACGCGGTGCTCAAGGATCCGCAAGCCCGCCGCGAGTACGACCGACAACTGCGCGCTAGCTGGGCCTCGCGCCACCCTCAGCCGACGGGCTCCCCCTCGGAGACGGTCAGCCAGGAGGCTATTGCCCGCGAAGCCTGGATTCGGCAGGTCTACACTCCTCTGAACCGAGTTTTGGGGCCTTTACTGTCTTCTCTCAAGCCGCAGTTAAATGCCTTAGCGGCAGATCCTTTTGATCCCGATTTGCTGGAGGCCTTTGGCCTGTATCTGGAGGAGTGTACGCAGAAACTGGCCCAAGCTCAGCAGATCTTTCGCCGCCTTCCCAATCCCAGCAGCCTAGGGGGGGTGGCTTCTCGCCTCTACTATGCCCTCAACCACTTGGAAGATGCCCTGGAGGAGCTGAGCTATTTCCCGCTGAACTTTGACGATCGCCACCTGCACACTGGGCAAGAGCTGTTTCGGCGGGCGGAAGGGTTGCGTCGAGAAGCCATAGACACCTACGCCCAGAGTTCGCCCTAGCGAGACCCGCCGCCGGGTGGAGAGGGGCGGGAATCGTAGGGGGTGGGAATGTACTGCACGGAAGGACGGCCCATGCTGGCCTGGGGGTACAAGTCCATCAGGGCGTAGATCTGGGGCGGCAACTCGGTGGAGATGGGCAGGCCCAGCTCCCGCGCTTCTTCAGCCGTAATCGGGTAGTCGTGGGTCACCCGCCCGCTGGTCAGGGCCTGGATGAGGGGCTCGATGCGTTCGGGGGCAATTTTGCGCTTGGGCACATCGTCCTTGAGCAGCTCCCGCACAAAGTTCTGCACCTGGTGCATCGCCTTGCGGGCCAGATCTGCCAGGATCAGAGTCTGGTCGTCGATCTCGGCAATGGGCTTTTCCGCCACCACCTGCAGAATACTGGCCGCAGCATAGCCGCCCAACTGGGGATCCACCGGCCCCAGCACCGCATTGGCATCCATGACAATTTCATCGGCGGCCAAGGCCAGCATCGTCCCCCCCGACATGGCGTAGTGGGGCACAAACACCGTCACCTTGGCCGGGTGCCGGATCAGGGCGCGGGCAATTTGCTCGGTGGCCAGCACCAGGCCGCCAGAGGTGTGCAGAATCAAATCAATGGGGGTGTTGGGCGGGGTGAGGCGGATCGCCCGCAAAACCTGCTCCGAGTCCTCGATGCTGATGTAGCGGGAAACCGAGATCCCCAAAAAACTAATCGACTCCTGGCGGTGAATGAGCAGAATCACCCGGCTGCCCCGCTTTTGCTCCAACTCCCGAATGGCCATCAAGCGCCGGAACTCTTGGGCACGACGGTTCAGCAGAGGTTGCAAAGAGCTGAAGATCAGGAAAATCCAGAACAGGCTGCCCCAGTCCACTTTCACACCTCAAGTGGGATCCCTTTGCCTCCAGCATAGAGGATACGGAACCTCTGGTGATCTGCAGGCCTCACGCGTTGGGTTCAGACGCCGCAAAAAAGCGATCCAAGGCCCGCAGCAAATCCGGTACAGAAGTTTGGTTAATCCAGGAGCGAATGTAAGCCCGCTGCTCCGCCAAGTTTTCAAGACGGCCCAGCTTTTGCATGGCCAAAAGGCGGCTTTCTGCCTCGGCGCGGTTGATTTGTAAGTCCAGCCGCTGCTCCGGGGTGAGGGGATGCTCTGTCTGGGCCAACAGGTGATCGGCCACCATCAGGAACACCAGAGGCCCCGCCAGCTCCACCTGAGACTCGGCTTCCGGCTCAGAATCGGCCCCGGCGAGATCCTGGAGATCTTGAAAGAGATCCTGCCCCAGTTGCAGCAGCTCTTCTGCTGAGGCAGCCCGCAGCGCTGTCTCCGCAGCAGCCCGCAGCGGCTCTGGGGAAACCTTGTGGCGAGCGGCCAATTCTGCCAGGGCCTGTTCCCATTGATCCCGTTGGGCTTGCAACACAGCTTTCTCTTGCGGAGAAAAATCCAGCCGCTCCAGCAACACCTGCAAAGCCACAGCCCCCACCAACAGGGGCGGAAAGCGCAACAGGGTAGAGCCGGATCCCGCCTGCTCCAAAAAGGCTTCCAAATCGGGGCCGGATCCCCTGTCCAACAAATCCTGCAGGTAGGCCAGCACCTGCGGCGGCGAAGTCAGCCTCAGGATCCCTCGGGCCTGCGCCCGCAACTCTGCCGGGATCCCAAGGGTTTGCAATTGGGCTTCCGCCCGCGCTTGCGCTTCCGCAATCACCTCTGGCAAATCCGCCGTCGCCTGACCGGCCTGTAAGAGAACCTGGCTGGTGTCCTGCAGCAAGCTGGCCGCCTCCACAAACAGCAGCAACTGAGGGATCCGCAGCGTCGGCAAGACCATGTTAACTAAGCCTCAGATCCGCAGCGGATCCCGCAGATTCTGGATCGGCTGGCGCAGCGGAACGGGTTGGCCCGTTGGGCTTGTGCCAGTGCAGGCCAATCAGCGCGTCGTACAAAAAGCTCCAAAACTCCCCTCTCTCCCAGATCCCCAGCGTTTGCTGGCAGTTACGCGCGTCCAGCTCAGGTTTGGCCGCCCAGTAGGCCGCCTGATACTTGTACCAGGGAACCGAGGGCCAGAGATGGTGGATCAAGTGATAGTTTTGCCCCAGCAGCAGAATATTGGTCAGCCAGCCAGGGTAAACCCTGGCGTTGTACCACCGCTCTTGGGATTGAAAAGGGCGATGGGGCAGATAGTCGAAAAACAGGCCCAACAAGAAGCCCATAATAAAGGCGGGGGGCAGCCAATAGTTCATGATGTAGTCGGTGTAGCCAAAGTGAATGGCCAGCGCAAACGTTAGGATCACCACCAGCCGACTCAGCCCCCATTGCAGCAGATCCCAGCGACCTTTGCGCCAGAGCTGCCGCTTGAAGAAAAACACCTCATGGTAGAAAAAGCGCGGCGCAATTAGCCACAGCGGCCCGCCCGTAGACACATAGTGATCGGGATCGTCTTCGGGATGGTTGACGTGGGCATGGTGTTGCATGTGCACCCGCTTAAAGACCGGATAGACAAAGCCCTGTAACAGGGCAGAGCCATGGCCCAGCGCCTCGTTTAAAAAGCGGTTGCGGTGGGCCGAGCCGTGCGAGGCATCGTGGATCACTGTGCCCAGAACATACAGGGCGACAAAATTCAGCCAAAACACCAGCCAGCGGGGCCAATGCCAAAAGGCGTACCCGCCAAAGCAAGAGGCCGAAAGCGCCACCGCCGCCAAAAACATCAGCAGGGTGGGATTCCAAAATTCTGGCGGCGGCCCCAACAGCTCACGGGGTAACGCAAAAGGCTTGGGATCCGGTTGCGGAGTCGCAGCAGCAGTCATCGGCAGCCATCCTTGGGTGTGCACAGCGCAGACGGTGAGGATGGATTAAGGCAACAAAGCCAGGTCATCACCTCAAAAGCGGGGGAAGAGAACAATTTGTTAACTTTCGTTAGTATACGGCAGAGAGCTGCTCCCCTCGTTGGCCCAGGCCGGATTTTTCTTGCCAACTCCAGCCCGTCTCGACCGTTCCCGGCGAGGGGTAGATCGGCCATGAGGCCAGAAGAAGCCACAGTGTGAGGTTTTGTTGCGGCCTCTGTTGCAATTCATGTGGGGATCCCTTTGGGAGTTGCGGAATGGGGGTAATCTAGGGGGCGGTTAACCTGAGCTGAGGAGGAAAACCATGCTGCCCATTGTTGCGCCGTTGGCTATGACTGCCCAAACCAGCCCTTGGTCTCCCCTGAGCGCGGTGATTATCCTGCTCTGCACAGGGCTGGCCTACCTAAGCTTCAAGTCCTCTTCGGGTGTGGCTTCAGAAACCGGGCCTGTGTTGGGGATGACCTGGCCGGAAGTGCTGGGGGTCGCCAGCTTCGGCCATCTGCTGGGCGTGGGGGTGATCTTGGGCCTCTCCAATATGGGGGTTCTCTGAGGCATTTTCCGTTTACATTTCTTGACCTTAGCGGGAATCTCCGCCCGGCAATGTTAAACTCTCTATCAATCCTGAAAAAGAGCAGTTTCTCCAGCTCCACTTCCTTCTTGTCGAGGTTTGTTGTCATGCCTGCGATGATGCTCCTGGCGGCTTTGCCAGAAGGCTATGAGTTGTTCGATCCCCTGATCGACATTTTGCCGATTATCCCCGTTTTGTTTTTCCTGCTGGCTTTTGTTTGGCAGGCGGCGGTGGGCTTTAAGTGAAGCCCTCGGAATCTGCGATTGGCAACTACGGACTTTGGGACTGCTTTTGCTTACCCCTCTTGTTCTGGCGGGGGGGTAGTTTTAGTTGGGGCAGGTTTGGGGCAGGCCGCTGCGCCGCAGGCCTGATTCTCTGCCTTGCAAAGCTGAGACTGGCTGGCTGGGGTTCAGGGCTCGCGGTCGAGGGCGCCGGTAATCCAGAGCACCCCTGCCAAGCAGACGAAGTGGGCAAAGGTAACGTTGATATTGGCAGCCAGCAGCAGCACTCCTGCCGTCTGGGTGCTCAGCGTGCGGGTAAACAGCCGCACCAGCAGCTCTCCCACCTGCGCCTCCATAGCGATGAGGGCCAAGAAAGCGCCGGTCAGGCTGACATAGGTAACCCATTGCAACTGCTTGGGCAGATCCAACTGGCTTGGGGTAGCGGCGGATACTGAGCGGCGCTCCGCCTGGAGCAGGTAGCGCCAGTTAAAGAAGAGACCGGCTGCCAGGGTTAGAAGGGTAAACAGGGTAAACCAGAAGGCGATAAAGGCCCCCGTCGAGTCGTCGCGATAGAGGGTATTCTGGCCAACCAAAAATCCCAGCCAGAGCAGCAGAGCTGTTGCCCCCAGAACCGCCTGAAACCAGAACCCGAAGCGGCGCGTCAGGCGCAAGCGAGACTTCATGCGCTCGACAGCCACCCGTACTGACGGCGACATAGGCTCGTTCATCGCTCTCCCCCCGCTCTCTACGGACGAGCACTGACCTCCGCTTCCAGCCTACCGCTATCTTCCGTCCTCCGTCACATCCAGGCCAAAGCGCTGCAGGGGATCCAAGGGGGGTTAGGGTTTGGGGCTAGGGCTCACGCTGGGATCCCCGCTTTGCAGGCGCAGGATTTCGGCTTCGATGCGATGTCGGAGGGTTTTGCCTTCTTCGGAGCGAATCCACAAGGTAATGCGGTTGTATTCGGGCACGGTCATGCCGTGGCGGGTGATGATCTCGGTGGCGGTGCGAATGAACTCCCGCCGGATTTGATCTTTGCTGGCCGGATCCGCGGTGGCCTGGGAGCGCTGCTGGGCCTGTTGTCGGTGGGGCTCCATCTCCAGGACGATGCGGGCGTACTTGGCGACCTGTTCATCGGTCAAAACCAGAGAGGTGGCCGGGGTTTGGGCTACGGCAAGGGAAATGCCCAAGACAGGGATCCAAGTACAGGCCCAGATCAGGCCCACCAGCCCTTTTTGGGCCAAGTTGGGCATGGAGAATGCTGTCCACCGTCTCCGACTTGCTTGACCTGACACCGCTGCTATCTCCCCACCCGATAACTGGTCTTCAACAGGGTTGCTGGCGCTTTTGGGATCCTCCCTACTTTGGTGTAGCTCTCGCCTTTACCCAGCTTCAACCCACTCCGGGTATAGGCTCTGATGCTATCTGTTTTTCCCGGCAAAAGGCCAGGGATCCCAGAGCCTGCTTTTTATTTGACCGAAAAGCGGCCTTGAGGTTCCTGGTGCGGCCTTTCCATCTCTTTCCTGCCCATCTCGACGGCCCAGGGGGAGTGGCCTCTGGGATAATGGGGGTAGATGCTCGTTGTTGCCTCTATGAACTTGGAACGTCGCCCGGTTTTCCCGTTTACCGCCATTGTCGGCCAGGAGGAGATGAAGTTGGCCCTGCTCCTCAACGTCATCGATCCCCGCATCGGCGGGGTGCTGATCATGGGGGATCGCGGCACGGGCAAGTCCACCACCATCCGCGCCTTGGCCGATCTGCTGCCCCAGATCGAGGTTGTCAAGGGGGATCCGTTCAACAGCCACCCGCGGCAGCGGGATCTGATGAGCGACCAGGTGTGGGAGCGCCTGCAGGCGGGGGAAACCCTGGAAACCACCTGGATCCAGGTGCCGATGGTGGATCTGCCCCTGGGAGCCACGGAAGACCGGGTCTGCGGCACTCTCGACATCGAGCGCGCCTTGTCTCAGGGGGTGAAGGCTTTTGAGCCGGGGCTCTTGGCCAAGGCCAACCGCGGCATCCTCTACGTGGACGAGGTCAACCTCCTGGACGACCACCTGGTGGATGTCTTGCTGGATGCGGCGGCCTCTGGCTGGAACACGGTGGAGCGGGAAGGGATTTCCATTCGCCACCCGGCCCGCTTTGTCCTGGTGGGATCCGGCAACCCTGAAGAGGGAGAATTGCGGCCCCAACTCTTGGATCGCTTCGGCATGTTTGTCCGCATCGAGACGGTGCGGGATCCGGCCCTGCGAGTGCAGATCGTGGAGGAGCGCAGCCAGTTCGACGCCGACCCCCAGGCTTTTCTGGCCAAATACGCCGAGGCCCAGCAGCGCCTGCGGGAGCGCATTGAAAAGGCCCAGCACCTCTTGCCGACTGTGATGGTGGATCCTGAGTTGCGCCTGAAGATCTCCGGCGTGTGTGCGGCGCTGGAGGTGGATGGGCTGCGGGGCGATATCGTCACCAACCGGGCAGCCAAGGCGTTGGCAGCTCTGGAGGGACGCAGCGAGGTCACCGTTGCCGATATTCGCCGGGTCATCAGCTTGTGTTTGCGCCACCGCCTGCGCAAGGATCCGCTGGAAACCATCGACTCCGGCTACAAGGTCGAGAAGGCCTTTAGCGAGGTGTTTCAGGTGAGCCTGGAGAGCGCCGCTTAGCTCTCACCCCCAGCCCCTCTCCCCCTGGGAGAGCATGACTCTAGTCAATGATACGCTGGACTATACTGAAAATAATGTACAATATGTTCAGTATGGCTGCTTGGTATGGCTAGATATGTAAAACCGAGAGAAGCGGCGGATTATTTTGGGGTGTGTCTCCACACCTTGAGGCGATGG
>NZ_JBSSDI010000039.1:0-22234 GCF_054060575.1 Thermostichus sp. MS-CIW-15
TTTTACATACCTAGCCATACCAAGCAGCCATACTGAACATACTGGGCATTATTTTCAGTATAGTCCAGCATATCATTGACTAGAGTCATGCTCCCATTTCGCTCCAGCCCTTACTGCCATCGGCCAGTCTTGAAATGGCTGCTAGCGGCCTGCGTCGCCCGCGCCCGTCGAACGGCGAAAAAAAAACGCCCGTGGCGTCGCCGGCTCCCGCCGAGAAGCCCGAAATCCCTTACCGGCCCTGTAGGTGATGGCATTGGGCCGCAGGCTTGCTTTGGCTATCTTTCCGACCCGTTGTGCAAAACAACTCCAGCCCCTTTTGCTGAAGTTCGGAGAAGCTGTCTTGGGGGTTTAGGGCGGCAGAGGGGTGGGAATCGGAGGAACAGATCTAGTCTGGTTGGCGCGACTTTATCATCGCCAATCCTGGCCTGGCCCACTTCTCTTCCCCCGATTCTGCGGATCCCTCTGGCCTCTCTGCCGAAGCACCCAGCGCGCCGAAGAGCCATACCGATTCTCTAGCCTTTGGCGCCATCAAAACAAAAGCTGCAGCCCCCCTCCGCGCTTGAGTCCCTGCTCCCCCCTCACCTTTTACCACGGCAAGAACACCGATTGAACGCCTATTGAGGAGAGCCTTTCTCCTTTAGAGAACCACTTCAAGTAGTAGGAGAAAAATGTGGCCTCGAAAAGAGTCCCCAACTTTTGGTTGCAGAAGTACGCCAGGAGGTTATGATCCTGGAGAGGACTGTAGGGCATTAGAAAATGTTGGACATACCACCACAACCTTTAACCGGAAAGGCTCTCCTGCAGAAGGTAGAAGCGTTGAGCCATCTTCCGCGCCGCGAGACGGCAAAGCGCTGTGGCTACGTAACCATGACCAAGACCAACAAGCTCCGCGTCAACTTAAATGAGTTTTATGATGCGGTGCTGGCGGCAAAAGGTCTGAGCCTCAGTCCAACTGCCAAGCGTGACAGGCGCGGTCGCGAGCCAACCTTTCGCGTGAGCGTTCACAAGAATGGTCAGATCATCATCGGGTCCGCTTACACCGAAAAAATGAATCTCAAGCCCGGCGATGAGTTTGAGATTCAGTTGGGCTATAAGCACATTCACCTCAAGCAAGTGCTCAACGGTCAGGTGATGGAGGACTCAACCTCGAACGAAGAAGCTGCCCCCAAAAAGACGCGGAGCCGCAGGAAAAAAACAACAGGAGCTTGAACCTCTTCTGGAGTTGGGCAAGGGAATCCAGTTGAGAAACTGTCACTGCAGGGCTTTCTCTCTTCCAAACCCTCCTTAAGATGGGATCCGAAGCTTGGGTTTATTGACTTCGCCAACCCTAGATCTGAAGATCCCTATGTACCAGACTGTTCAACCTCCTCTCAAGTTTCTGCCGCCGCGATTGACGCCTTGGGTAGTTCGTTTGGCGCAAGCGGGTTTGCCCTTGTGGTTGCGCTGGGCCAAGGGGATCCCGCGCGTTGAGGTGGAGGGGGGCGAGCGTTTGGCCCAGCTTTATCAGCAATTTGAGGCAGGCAAGATTCGCCTGTTGGTAGCCTTTCGCCACCCCACCCTCGACGATCCCCCCTGCTTGATGTACCTGTTTTCCCATCTTCTGCCTCAGGTAGCTCGACAACAGGGGATCCGCCTGCGGCAGCGTCCCCATGTTTTGTTTGTCTACGACCGCGGCCTGCCCCTATGGCTGGGCTTCATTGGCCGCTGGGGGCTTCCCCGGCTGGGCGGGATCCCGATTTTGCGGGGCCGTCTGGATCGGGCAGGGCTGAAGAGCTCTCGCGAGCAGTTTGTGTCAGGCCCGTACCCCCTGGCGGTGGCTCCCGAAGGGACAATCAACGGCATGAGTGGGCTGCTCAACCCGCTGGAGCCGGGGGTGGCCCAAATGAGTTTCTGGGCGGTGGAGGATCTGCACAAGGCGGGGCGCCCGGAGGAGGTGCTGATCTTGCCGGTGGGCCTCCGCTACTCCTACTTGAGGGATCCCAGCCTGGCGCTGGACAGGTTGCTCCGCCGCATGGAGGCGGATTGCAAGCTCCCGGCCACGCGCTCGGCCCATGTCGGCAAAGGGTTTTTGATGGCCCGCCTGCTCCGCCTGGCCGAGCATCTGATTCAGGTGATGGAGCGTTTTTACGAGCGCTTCTACGCCCCAGCTTTGCCCGACGCGGCGCGGGTCAGCCTGAAAGGGGGAGGGGATCTGTTGGCACGTCTGCAAAGCCTATCGGATCTGGCCCTGCGCGTGGCCGAGCAGCACTTTGGCCTGCAGCCCCAGGGAGACTTGATCGAGCGGCGGCATCGCATCGAACAGGCAGGCTGGGCCTGGATCTACCGGGAAGATATCCCTGATATTGCGGCGCTTTCGGCTGTGGAGAAGGGGTTGGCCAATCGCGTCGCCTCTGAGGCCAGCTTCCACCTCTGGCACATGCGCCTGGTGGAGACCCTGATGGTGTTTGCCGTGCGTCCCCTGCCGGAGCAACCCAGTTTGGAGGAACTGGCCGAAACCGCCCTGCGGC
Source organism: Thermostichus sp. MS-CIW-15 (assembly GCF_054060575.1). Taxonomy (NCBI): domain Bacteria; kingdom Bacillati; phylum Cyanobacteriota; class Cyanophyceae; order Thermostichales; family Thermostichaceae; genus Thermostichus; species Thermostichus sp. MS-CIW-15. Next base: position 2,508 of record NZ_JBSSDI010000039.1, read on the forward strand.
TGTGGAACCTGTTGGCCTGGATCAAAGGCAAAAACGCCGTCGGCGCTGCCCCCCCCAGGTTGGGGCCGCGGCTGGCCCGTTTCAGCATCGGCGATCCCCTCTCGGTTTCGGAGCGCTGGCCCGCCTACCAGGCCAACCGCCGGCAAGCCGTACAAGCTCTAACCCAGGATTTGCAGGCGGAGATGGAGCGGCTGCTGCAAGGGATCCCGCGCTCCCCTGCGAGCGTGGCCGTCGGCTGAGATCTGGGTTGGCTGGCCTTGTCGAGGGGAGCGGGAAGGCCTGGGCCGAAACCGATACCGGCCTGTTGTTGGGAATTGTTGCGCCGCCTGTAGGGAAGGCCTCCCCAGCGTTCAGCCAGAAACCGCGGGAGCCCCGCCCTCTATCCCCCCACCGCCAACGGCATCTTCTACTTAGAACCTGCTAGACCTGTTGGGATGGGTAGCCGAGTACGGTGGACTGAGGGCGAGCTTCTTGTTCGCCTTCGCAGAGATTCCCCGACTCCTCAGGTGTTTCTTCAAAAGAGCCTGTCCAGTGAGTCGCAGCCAAGCCTCTGATCCCCCTCAAGACTTGAGCATCTGCATCGGCATCACGATCAGGGTATTGCCTTGGCGATCGACCACGTAGAGCTCTTGCCCAGGCTGGATCTCCAGGTCGGGGACGCTGCACTTGGCATTCCAGGTGGAGCCGAGATAGGAGACCCGACCCCGCTTGCCCGGCGGAATGGCCGTAACTGCCCGCGCTTCTCGCGATTCCTTCAGGAGATCTTCCAGCTGAGTTGAAGTAGAGGGCAGCAGACGCCGGCTGAGAACGATCAACCCAAGGGAGAGCACAATCCAGGCCGAGAACTGGGCCCAAACTGGCCACCCCCAATAGGCCAAAAGAGCAGCCCCTAGGGCAGCCACACCCGCCGGCCCGGCCACCAACTCCGGCAAAAACAGCTCGGCAGCAATGAGAACCAAGCCGAAGACAACCCAGGGCCAAACCATACAACCCAGGCATTCGACCCCATTTAATTAGTATGGCTCAAAGCACCTGGATTCTGCACTGGGATTTGTTGCCGAGCTGTTAGCTAGCCGCCCAGGCGGTAGTTCTCCAAAAACTGCAGGGGATCCACCTCTGCTTGGGGGGGATCCTTGGGTAGGTTCCTGGATTCGGCGATCCGCATCAGCGTCTCCCAGTCGGTGTTCATGACGAAGGCCACTGCTTGACGAGCCGCCTCTCGGTGGGGGCAGGCGTCGCCCAAGACACAGCCATCTCGGCAAAGAGTGGCGCAGTCGTGCTCAGTGCTCTTGAGAGTTGGGCCAGCCATGAGGTCGTTTTCTCCTAGGCTTTTACATTTTCTTCAGAATACCTGACCTGAAGAGAATCTTGCGCCTGCCGGGGATCGGAATGGGCGCAGATAGCCTGGATGAAGTGAGAAGACCGGTTAAGCCCAGAGGAGCAGTGGTTTTATGGAGTTTTCCCAACTGCAGGTGCTGGTGGAGCAAGCCCTGGAAGATAAGAAGTTAACCCGCAGCGAGGTGGATCAAATCATCGCCGCCATCCGGGCCGATGGCAAAATCTCCCCGGAAGAGATGAGCTTGCTGGAGTCCATTCGCGAGAAGGTGCTGCGCCGGGAAATTCAGGTGGTGGAAGAGTGAGGGGCCGGGATCCCTTTTTGCAGGTAGAGGGTAATTTCGCTGCGGTTGTGAAACAGGTGGCGCGCCCTCACCACCGGGAAGGCGCTGCCCAAGATGTCTAGGGTCTGGCGGAGCACCCGCAGGCGATGCTGGTGGGGGAGCTTTAGGGTCATCACGGCTGCCCCCTGCGGCTCCAGATGAGGGGCAAAAGCCGCCATCAGATGGGCAGAGGCACGGCCATCCATGCGCATGTCGTTGAGGATGAGGTGAAACTGACCTGGACAGCGGGCCAGATAGGCTTGGGCGCTGAGGCGATGGTGACAAATGCCGGCATCGTGGCGGAGGCGCTCGTCCAGCTCCGCCGGATCCACAGCCGTCACCTGCTGGCCATGCAGGCGCAAAATGCGCAACCAGCCCCCCGGCGCCGCCCCCAGATCCAAGGCCCGTCCCCCTGGTTGCAAAGGGACGCGAAACACCTGGATGGCCTCCAGCAGCTTAAACTCCGCTCGGCTGATCTGGTCGGGATCGCGGCGAAAGCGGTGGACGCCGCCGGCCCAGGTGGAGAGGTTTTGCGCCGCCAGCGACAGGCCCAGCCAAGCCCGGAGCCCTGTCGAGCTGGCCAGGAGCACCACCGAGATCACCTGCTGGGGATCCTTGACCTGCAGAGGGGATCCCACCGTCGCCATCACCTGTTCGGCCAGGGCTGCGTTAACCTGGAAGGGCTTGACGTTGAGCTTGCCAAACCGGCGCGTCTGTACCGAAAAGCTGAGGGCAGGGTCGATGGCCGCCAAGAGGTTTTGATCGAGGCGCAGCAGGGAGATCTCGTCGAGCTGTCGCTCTTGGTGGATGGGGCAGATGTGGCGCAAAAAAATGGGCGGGTTAGCCTGCCAGGCCTGGGCAAGGTCGGCAAACGAGCGCTGGCTGCACACCCGCACTAGGCCAGGTGCCTCCGGCAAAGGCTGAAAGACGGCCTCGGGATCCGCTGCCGCAATTTCCCGCCTCGCCAGATCCAGAAAATCGGGGTCGGCGCTGCCCAGCCACAGGTGAGTAGTGGGGGGAAGAAACCTGCTCACCTGACCCGCTGCCATCGCAAATAGGGCAAGGAAGCAGCTACCTCTTGAATCCGCTCCCGGGCGGCCAGCAATTGTCCGGTGGCATCCCACGTCCCCTGCACCAGCATCTGCCAGGCCCCCTGTGGGATCTCGACAGCAGCGGTTCTATCCTCCCAGCACACCTGTTTCTTGAGCACATCCAGCGTCAACCGGAGCTGTGGATTCTCGGCCACCGCCCCTTGCAGGGTTTGGATCACGCTGGCGGGCGCCGTGACGCAGGGGATCCCCAAGGCCAGGCAGTTGCCGAAAAAGATCTCGGCAAAGCTTTCGCCGACGAGGGCGCGGATCCCCCACTTGGCCAGGGCTTGGGGGGCGTGCTCCCGGCTGGAGCCACAGCCAAAGTTGGCGTTGACCAGCAAGATCTCTGCCCCCTGGTACTGAGGCAGGTCAAAGGGATGCTGGCCGGGATTCTGGGCCCGGTCGTCGGCAAATACATGCTGGCCCAAGCCCTCAAAGGTAACGCACTTCAAGAAACGGGCCGGGATAATCCGGTCAGTGTCGATGTCGTTGCCCACCAGCGGGATCCCGCGGCCCGTGATGGTCAAAACTTCGCTTGGCATGGGAATTGCAGTGACCTTCTGGACTCAAAAGCTGGGAATTGGCTTCAGAGTTTTGCAGGGTATAGCCTGGGATCCCTTGCCCAACTCTGCTTGGCCGAGGGGGCAAGCCAAGCGCCAGAAACGAACCATCCAGCTCGGCTAGCGGCGGTAAACTTGGTTTTCCAGGTTGCGCACCTGCCGCTCCAGCCGATCCAGCCGCCCGCGCAGCTCGTCCATTTCCGATTGGCGAGGAACACCCAAATCCTGCAGGACGTTGCGCACCTGCCGCTGCACGTAAGACTCCAGGTTGCTCTGCTCGGATTTCACCTGGTTGAGCAGGTTGTTGATGACGTTGGAGGCCTCTTCTGGCTTGAGCTGACCTTTCTGCACCAGCTCGTCAGCAGCCTTTTTCAACTGCTCCGCGAGCAGAGCGGTGGTGCCCACGCCCATTAGTAAGAGCTGACGTAAGATACTGTTATTGTCCAACGCTGCCCTCCAGAGAATGCTTGCCGAAGGTACGGGCTTCTATGACTACCTATTCTCCTCAGTTTGCCCTCAACTTCGCAACCGGGTCGGCCAGCTTCCCGCTTTCGGCAGAGGGGGCGCGGGAGTGGCACAGGGCTTTGCAAACCCTTGTGGAGCGGCTCAAAGTGGGGGCAAGCGGCCCCCAACGCCAGCCCCAGGCGCCGATTGAGTTTCACCATGCCGCCCCAAACTTGTACCTGGAGATGTTCTGCAATCCCAATATCTGGCCCGGCCCCCACGCCGCCAAGGTGTTAGTAATGTTGAAAACAGGGGCATTGCGCCTTTCTATTGAAGTGGAGTTCTCCCGCCTGCAAGAAGACCTCAGCCAATATCTGGAGTCTCTGAGATGAGCGAAGGCCGACACGCTTTGGGCGAGGAGCCGGCGGTTATTGCAGTAACGGAGCTGCTGGTTGAGCCGCCAGGTGGGATCCCTGGCCAGATGGAGACCGTTTCTCTCACTTGGCACGATCGCCAGCACTCTCGGCAGCGGCTGGTGAGCGACTGAGGCAGGGAAATCCAGTTGATGCTGCCACCCATCTCCACGAGGAGGATCTGCTCTCCGCGGATGCGCAGCGACACATTCCAGTCGAGGCCCAAGATGGCATTTTCTGCCTAGAAGCGGTAAAAAAGGCTGGAAAAAGCAGGTAAGTGTGAGCTGTTTAGAACCCCAGAGGGTTGGCTCATCAACGCCGACGCCCATGCGGCGACGAATACGAAGTAACGGCAACCTTTGGACTTTGTCTGTGGAAAGTCAGCAGAGGCGCTTTGACAACGCCTTTAAGAGTCTGTTTCCGGGCTGCTTCCACTTAAGGCCGGAAGTGTCAAAACGGGTTATCGTATCAAGGGGATCCCTGTGTGGGGAAACAATCTGGGCTGCTCTCCCTTGGTAAAGATTGCCATGCATTCGAGCGAGTCTTTTCGACGCACCAAAATTGTTGCCACTATCGGCCCTGCCAGCTCCAACCCCGCCATCCTAAGGGAAATGATCCTGCAAGGGGCAACCACCCTTCGCCTCAACTTCTCCCATGGGGATCACGACCTGCACCGCCGCAACATCCGCCTCATCCGCCAAACCGCTATGGACCTCGGCATCCAGGTCGCCATTTTGCAAGACCTGCAGGGGCCCAAAATTCGCCTCGGCAAGTTCGCCGAAGGCTCGATCACCCTTAGGAGCGGGGATCCCTTCGTGTTGACCAGCAAGCCCATTTTGGGATCCCAGGAGCGCAGTTGGGTCACCTACGACAAGCTAGCCCAAGAGGTGCCGGAAGGGGCGACGATCCTCCTCGACGACGGTCGGGTGGAGATGCGGGTGGAGGCGGTGGATCCCGAGGCGGGGGAGCTCTTCTGCCGCACCATTGTCGGCGGCACCCTCTCCGACAACAAGGGGGTGAACTTCCCCGGCGTGCGCCTCAGCATCCGCGCCGTTACCGAAAAAGACAAAGAAGACCTCTACTTCGGCCTCAACCAAGGGGTGGACTGGGTGGCCCTCAGCTTTGTGCGGGATCCCTCGGATGTGCTGGAGCTGCGGGAACTGATGGCCGCTGTCGGCAAGCGGGTTCCTATCATTGTCAAGATCGAAAAACACGAGGCCATCCAACAACTGCCCCAGATCCTGGCCCTCAGCGACGGGGTAATGGTGGCGCGGGGAGATCTGGGCGTAGAGCTGCCGGCGGAAGAGGTGCCGATTTTGCAGAAGCGGATCATTGCCATGGCCAACTGCCTGGGGATCCCGGTGATCACCGCTACCCAAATGCTGGACAGCATGGCCCACAGCCCTCGTCCCACTCGGGCCGAGATCTCGGATGTGGCCAATGCTATTTTGGACGGCACCGATGCCGTCATGCTCTCCAACGAGACGGCGGTAGGCAAATATCCCGTCGAGGCGGTGGCGACCATGGCCCGCATTGCTGTGCGCATCGAACGGGATTACTTCAGCCCGATCTATGTCGATCGCCGCCAACACCTGCGCACCCTCACCCTGCAGGAGCTGAGTCAAAATAACGGCAGCCCCGGTGGCAATGGCTCGCCCCGGCCCAAAACCCTGGTCACCGACTCAATCAGCCGCGCCGTAGGGGAGATTGCCCAGGAGTTGGATGCGGTGGCGGTGATGACCCTGACCAAAACCGGGGCTACGGCTCGCAATGTCTCCCGGTTTCGCCCGCGCACCCCGATCTTGGCTGTAACTCCTCATGTAGAGGTGGCGCGGCAACTGCAGTTGGTGTGGGGGGTACGGCCCTTGTTGGTCATGGATTTGCCTACCACCCGCCAGACCTTTCAGGCCGCCATCAACGTGGCTCAGGAAGAAGGCTTGCTTAAGGATGGCGACTTGGTGGTGCTCAGCGCCGGCACTTTGCCAGGCGTATCCGGCTCCACCGATCTGATTAAGGTAGAGGTAGTCAAGGCAGTGGTGGCCAAAGGCAGAGGGTTTGGCAAAGGCACTGTCAGCGGCCCGGCCCGCATCCTCAGATCTAGCCTCGATGCCAGCAAGATCACTGCCGGCGACATCCTGGTTGCTCGCGCTACCGATGCCAACTATGTGGAGGCGATCAAACAGGCGGCCGGGGTGATCACCGAAGAAGATGGGGCCTCCTCCCATGCGGCGGTGATCGGTCTGCGGTTAGGGGTGCCGGTGCTGGTGGGAGTTAAGGATGCTACGCGCCTCATCCGCGACGGCGCCATCGTCACCCTAGACCCAGAAAAAGGCACGGTGACCTCAGGAGCAGATGGGCTGGGCTTTTAGAGGGTTTTGCGGTCATTTCAGACAAGTTTGAGACCGTCTCCCAGTTCCTCTCTCCCCGGGAAAGGGAAGGCAGGGATCCGCGCAATGAGCGGTTTCACTGCCGTTTGACGCTTCAAGATACTCTCTCAGGGCTCTGCGCCGACAAGGATTTATCAAAGCCCATCAAGCTGATAACCTTTGCAAATAGTTGCACAGAATCCTTCACAAACGGGTCGCTGGCAGAAGTCCCAAGTTAGATTTCCTACAGGAGGCCGGTGACCATAGCAGAGGGCAGAGCCAGGGTTTGCCACCCTCACTTTGGTTCAGTTTGACTCGCAGGATCCCTACGAAGTTATCCACCGTTTCAAGCCCATCGCCGAAGTTCCCGAGCTAACCCGCGAGACCTATGTGCCGCGGGCCTCTACCCCTTTGCTAGATGCCATGGGTCGCGGCATCACCGACTTGGAAAGCGGCCTCAGCCAACTCGCTGAAGCAGATCGCCCTGCGAGGGTGGTTATGGTGGTGGTAACCGATGGCCAAGAGAACGCCAGCCGCGAGTTCCGCAAAGAGCAAGTCGAGAAGATGATCAAAGAAAAAACAGAGAAAGACGGCTGGCAGTTTGTTTTCTTGAGCGCCGATCTGGCTGCCATCCGCGATGCCAAGGCCGTCGGCGTCGCTCCCGTCGCCTCCCTGTTGTACCAGAAGTCCGGCTTGGGCAGCAAATTAGCCTGGGCTTCCCTTGCGATGCGCCTCTCCGACTACCGCTCAGCTCGTCTTCACAGTTTGATGTTCCTCGAAGAAGATCGCCAGCATCCCGACGACCCGAACAAGAAGAAGAAGAATAACAAGAGCTGATCCCTTACCGGTGCAACTTGCCGAGATCCTGGCCACGCTCCAACCCCCCGTATACGGGGGCAGGGGGGCGGGGCTCCTGCGGTTTCTAGCTGAAAGGGATCCTCACCTTCAAAGCTTCCCGCATCTGGGTTGAGACGAACCCACCCCAGAAGGTGGTTGTCGACGGAGAAGTGGTGGGCACAGCCCCCGTCCAGATCGAGGTGCATCGCGCCGCCTGTGCGGAAACCCAACTCCGCCGAAAAGCTCGCCATCTTCTGGGTGAGACGGGTTTCGCCGAGCCTGACCCTGCTGAGCGCAACCGTGGGCCTGGGCGGGATCCTCGGCTCGGCTCTGGTCCTCTGGGGACTGACTCTGGCTTTGCAAGGACTGGCGCCCTCCAGTCAAGCCATCGATGCATGGATTTTGCAATGGCTGCAGCGGGCCAGCCCTTGGCTGGATCCCTTGGCTTGGGTGGGGTGGGGGTTAGGGCATCCGATTGGGCTGGTGGGTTTGACCGCCTGGGGATGGGTTTTGCTCTGGCGCAGCCAACAAAGACGGACGGCTTGGGGACTGTTGGTTGCAGCCTTAGGAGCTGCCGTGATCGCCGGGATCCTGCAGCCTACCTTTTCTCGCCCCCGCCCAGATCTTTGGGATCCCATCCTGTCGGAGTGGACAGGTCATCGCAGCAACGGTAATCTACGGCCTTTTGGGCTATCTGGTGGCAAGCTATTATCCTGCTCAGCGGCGCTGGTTCGCTGGAGGAGTGCTGGGGATCCTATTCTTCATCGGTTTCAGCCGGGCCGACTGGGGGTTGAATTGGCCCAGCGATCTGCTGGCGGGGTATAGCCTGGGGGCTTTGTGGTTCATCTTTTGCCTCACCCTTCTGCGGATTCAGTGGATGCGCCAGACAAATGGCCGCGGCCAAGCAAGGTAGTGCATAGGTACAGAATCCTCCGGTTGCGATATACTACCCAGATAAGGCCCTTTGCCGGTTAGTTGCAGCCTCTGGCCAAAAGCTTTTGGGATGGGTCAGGGGATCTCGGAAAAGAGCTGTTATCTCTTGTATCTCAGCGCCCCAAATATCCTATGACTGCTACTTTTGTTCACACACCTTTGGCGCAAACCCTTCTGACCCGTCCTTCCTGGGTTCGGGATTCCATGCTGGTGTTGGGGGGAAGTTTGTTGGTAGCGGCCCTGGCGCAGGTGCGGATCCCTTTGCCCTTTACGCCAGTACCCATCACCGGACAAACCTTCGGCGTGATGCTGGTGGGGGCAGGCTTTGGGTCGAGGTTGGGCTTTCTCGCCTTGCTGCTGTACCTGCTGGAGGGGCTTTTGGGGTTGCCCTTCTTCAACGGCGGCGGCTCCGGGCTCAGCCACCTAACCGGACCGACAGGGGGCTACTTGCTGGCCTTTCCCCTGGCCGCAGGGCTGATGGGCTGGTTTGTGGAGCGCTGGGGGGTGGATCGCAGCCCTTGGAAGATGGCCGCGTCCATCCTCTCCTGCTCGGTTTTGATCTACGTCTTGGGAGCCACCTGGCTGGGGGTGTGGCTGAACGAGAATGTCGGCCCCACTTCCGTCTTGGCCGTGCTCACCAAAGGCGTGTTCCCCTTTATCCCCGGCGATCTGCTGAAGTGTGTGCTAGCAGCAGCCCTGCTGCCCACCACTTGGCGCTGGCTGGGGGGGGAGACAGCGGATCCCAAGTCGTCCTCAAGCTAGGGCTTGCCCAACAGCAGCCCGATCGGTGTAGGGCCAGCCTCCCGAAAATCTAAAAAAAAAATGATATCTGCCGCAGTTTGGCCTTTTTTCTGAGATTCTAGTGACTGTGATCAAAACGGTGTTTAAAGCAACAGATTCAATGGAGCGCTTCCCTATATTGCTCTAGAGTTTTATAAGTCGCTGAGCGACAAGCCCCTTTATGGGGCTTTTTTTATCGGCTTTATAAAAAAGGTGGGATAGGGCTGACCCTGACTTGCTATAGCCAATTTGGCTGAGGGTGGAACGCTGTTAGAGATAAGATGGCATGGAGCAGACTCCAAGAGGCAACTCCACGAGCCACAGCCCAGACTTAGGAGAGAGTTGTAGGGTATGTTAAGGAAGGGGACAGCCCGACAATAGCCGCATAGATTTACGAAGTCAGTCGTTAACGGTTTATCGCTGGCTGAGCCGAGAAAACCTAAGACCAAGAGTTTTCAAGACACGGAAGTAAAAGATGGACTGCCCTAAAAGAACATGTGGAGCAGTAGATCAGAGGATAGAGCCAAGCTGTTCAACCCAGTGCTACAGCCTAATTAAGGGGTACAGTAGCAACACTTAGCAAGCCAACCCTATCAAAAGCCAGAAACTGGATCACCGTTTCCTGGGTGGCCTGGCCGTAGCGCTGGTAAAACAGCTCCTGATCCCCGGTGGTGTAGAGGAAAACCTGAAGGGCAATCTGGAAGCGGAGATCACCGTTTTGGATGCCCTTTTACTCAAGTAAGTTGATCAACACTCACGTCACCGGAATGGCCAAGAACACCGCCAACAAGCCGGCCACAGTACCGCTCACAAACAAAGAGAAAAACATGATCACAGGGTTGATATTGACGGATCCCTGCATCACGCGAAGCAGGAGTAAGCTCTCTTCTACTTGTTGTAGGGAGATACAAATTACTGGATAGAGAGCCATACGCTCTGTGATAAGACAATATGAGCAATTAGGCTAGTCCCAATAGTGGCTCCAGTACCTGGAATTAAATCAAATAAACCTGTAATCATCGATGAGGTTAGAGCTGAAGGGATCCGAAGTACTAAAAACACTGGAAAAGCTGAAATAGCGAAGAAAAACGACAACACGGCTCAACCCCAGAAAAATCCCAAAAATTCCGCCGCACACTTTCAGTAATTCGAGCTTTCCACTCCTCTGGGAACGGCTTTAGAAATAAGCTCCACAGTCGCTTTCCATCCAGCAGGATAACAATTTAAAAACAGGTTTACTAAACCGAAGACCAAGCTGCGCAAAGTCAACACGTCAGGGCCCAGTAGGCCTGTCGAAAAGGCTTCGGGCAAGCTTCTGAGCAACAAAATCCCCGCGGCCTAGCCAGCGCAAGTTAGCCTGGGCATTTAGTTGGGGATCTCGATCGTGACATTGGCCAACTGCACATCGTCATAGTCCACCCAAGCCCCACCGTCCTGGCCGATTGTGTCAGTCCCCAGCGGCACAAAGATATCCAGGGATCCACCCAAAAGAGGGATACTGATCCGGGATCCGCCGGCGATCCTGCCAGGCTGGATCACCGTTTTGCCAGTGCGCAAGGTAACCGTATTCAGCCCCAGGCGCAGATGCTCTAGTGGCAGAGGGATGCGCAGGTCGTCTCCCCCCAAGTGGATTTGCTCCACCTCCACTCCGTTTAAAAGCACTCGCATGGGAGACATATTGGCGCCGGGAATGCGGGACTGGCCGGCCCGATAGGCAGCGGCAGTATCCAACCCAATCAGGGATCCAAGCCGCAAAACCGGTGGGCGAGGCGGCAGGCGGTCTAGGCTGAAGGAGCGGGTCATCTCCACCCCTTGGGCAGGCGCCAGAAATTGCCCGGCAGCCGCCGACTTTGGAGAATATTGGTTATCGCCCAGGCGGATGACATTGGCCTCCAGCACCAGCGTGGCGTTGGGATCCCAGCGCTCCAACTGCAACTGCCAAGGCCGATCCCCGCCGGTCTGTCCGTTGCCTGTGCTCTGGGAATAGGGCAAATAGTTCTCCAGCCACGCCACCAAAATTTCTTCTGCCGGCAGCGGCCCCGGCAGGCGAAACCGCCCTTGGGCATCGGTGCGCACCGAAATCCCTGCCCCCGGAATGGCCACCTCCACCCCGGCCAAAGGCTGCCCTGTCAGGCGATCCACCACCTGCCCAGAGTAGGCCGAGTCCAACTGCACCTGGCCGGTGGGTGCATCTGTGGCCGCCTGAATGCGCTGCTGCAACACCTGCCAATCGGCTTCTGTAATCCGCCCATCCTGATCGACATCGGCAGCCCGGATCTGGTCGTCGGTCAACTCCCGTTCTCCCCGCAAATAGGCCCCCAACAGGTTGAGATCCTGCACCGTCAAACGACCATCCCCATCCAGATCGCCTGCTTGAAAGGGCTGCGCTTGGGCAGAAGACAGGTCTATCCAACCCAGAGCCAGGGATCCCAGCAACAAGAGAGAACGGGCTAAACAGGAGACCCTAGACATCACAACTCTCCTGGGGAAAGAGCCGAAAGGCACTCTTTATGTCCTTATGTTTTAACGCAATTACTCCCCCACAGCAGGGTTGGCCGAGCCGGTGCGAAGTACTCTTAAACGCAATTTTGCTCGCCCGCCTTTGGCTGCAGGAGCCGAAAACTTGGTGGTAGGATAACCGTGGTGACTTGCTTCTCCTATGGCTCGATACTCCTGCGTTACCCAGCTCATGGGCTCAGCCGAGCAGTTAAGCGAAGCGATTCGCGCTGTCTTGGAGCGTTGCCAGCTTACTGTCCTACACAACAGCCCTGACTACTGGGTGGCCGGCGAGCCGCCTGGAAAAAATCCCTACGCCAAACTGGTGACGGTAGAGGTGTTTGTGGATCGCACCCGCCAAGCCGCTGACGGATCTGTACAGGTCACCTGCATCGCCAAAAACGAAGAGCTGCCCCTGAGAAGCGTCAACCATTGCCAACAAACCTTTGACCAATTGAGGACAGAGCTAGCCCAGTTGCAAGCTCAGCTGCAGCTTGCTGCTCGACAAAAAGAGGCCATAGAATAGCGAAGCTGAGTTCCCTTGGATCTCATGGCACGTCGCTGCCAACTGACCAACAAAAAACGCAACAACGCTTTCGCCATCTCCCACTCCCACCGGCGTACCAAGCGTCTGCAGGAGGTTAACCTGCAGTGGAAACGCATCTGGTGGGAGGAGGGCAAGCGGTTTGTTCGTTTGCGCCTTTCCACCAAGGCACTGAAAACCCTCAAGGCCAAAGGGATAGGGGCCATGGCCCGCGAAGCTGGAATCGACCTCAACCAATTTTGAGGGATCATCCGCTGCCTTGACCTCTTGAAAACCGATCTGCTGGGGCTGGCGCAAGAGTGGCCCTGGCTACAGTTCACAGCAATCCAAACAGTTTGCGTGACTTGGGCTGGAGCCCCGCCAGCAGAGTGTTGAGGGTGTCCCGCTGAGTAAGCTCGTTGGTGCCGCTCGCGCGTTCGATCAAGAACTTGCGCATTTCGTCCGAGAGCTTGGCGTCGGTAAAGTCGGCGCCGACAAAGCTGGCCCCTTCAATTTGGGCCTCTTGGAGGTTGGCCCCCACCAGGAGGGCTTGGTCAAAGTTGGCATTCTGCAACTGGCAACTGGATAGGATGGCCTGGGAGAGGTTGCAGCGAAAGAGGTTGGCTTGGCGAAAGTCGGCGGCAAAAAAGTTGCCTTCCGTTAGGTTGGCAGCCACCAAGCTGGCCTCGCGAAAGATGGAATGGCTGAAGTGTCCCCCCTGAAAGCTGCTTTTGTCCAGCTTGGCAGCGGTGAAGTTGCTGTAGTCTCCCAGGGCTTGACTGAAGCTGGATCCCCGGAGATCGGAGGCAGCGAAGTTGGCCCGCTCCAGCTCGGCACGGCGAAAGTTGCATAACCGCAGATCTGCCTGCTGCATACTGAGCGAGCGCAGGTTGGCCCGCGTCAAGTTGGCCTTGGGCATCTGGATGCGGTCGAGCAGGCCCCGCGAGAGGTAGGCGCCTTCGAGGTTGGCACCCAGCAGGGAGCGCCCTTCTCGCAGGGCTGCTAGCAAGTCCCGCGTGGTTTCAATGCGAACCGGCTCGGAGGGTTGGGGAGAAGGAACACTCACAGACAGACCATTCCTCACAGGCGAGCCAGAAACCTGGTCAACCTGGCCGAAACACTGAGGTCTAACAGGGATCTCATCTAACTAAGCTAACGTTTGCTTCGCTGGTCAGGGTTAAGGGGATGTTAAAGACGGCTCTGCATCGGTTTAACTTCCTGCCCGGAGCAATCCGCTCCAATTTGTTGCATACTCAGGGCAGCTTTTCGTTGCTCAAACCATTCATGCAGGTAGCTTTCATTGTCGATCCGTTGTCTCAGTTGCAGGTGGGCCACGACACCAGCGTTGCCCTAATGGAGGCGCTGCAGAAACGAGGCCACCGCATTTTTTGCCTTGGATTGGCCGACCTCTACTGGGATCAAGGGGAAACCTGGGGATCCGTTGAGGAGATTGTGTTGGATCTAGGAGCGGATCCCTGGTACGAAGTCAAAGAACGGCGTTTGTTGCCCTTGAGCCAGATGCAAGCCGTATGGATGCGCAAGGATCCGCCGGTGGACGCGGCCTATCTCTACGCCACCTACCTTCTGGATCATCTCTCCCCCCGCCGCACCCTAGTGCTCAACCATCCTGCCGGGATCCGCTCCGCCAACGAAAAGCTCTATGCTTTGCGGTTTAAAGAGTGGATCCCGCGTACCTGCGTCAGCAGCAGCAAGGCCTTGCTCCGCCAATTCGTCGAGCAGGTGGGGCAGGCGGTGCTCAAGCCCCTGGGCGGCAAGGGTGGGGAAGGGATCCTGCGGGTCAATGCCGGCGATCCAAACCTCAATTCCTTGATCGAGCTGAGCACTCAGTTTGGCCGGCTGCCCGTGATGGTGCAAGAGTATTTGCCGCAGGCAGCAGCGGGAGATAAGCGCATTTTGCTGCTGGAGGGCGAGCCTTTGGGCGCCGTCAATCGCATCCCTGGGGAGGGGGATTTCCGTGGCAATGTGGCCGCTGGGGGTCGGGTGGAGAAAACCGAGATTGCTGAAAAAGAACGGGCCCTCTGCGCGGCTTTGGCGCCAGTGCTGCGGCAGGAGAAACTCTATTTTGTTGGAATTGATGTCATCGGGGAACGGCTGACAGAGATTAACGTCACCAGCCCAACTATGCTGCGGGAGATCTGCCAGTTAGAAGGGGTTGATCTGGCCGATCAAGTGGCCCAGTGGCTGGAGAAGAAAGTGCCCATCAAAGCGTAAACTGCCCCACGCCCTCTTCCGAGGAATCTGGGCATTATCCAACAGATACCCTCTCCAGTCACTTTCCCCCTTTGAGCTCCCTCGCAAGAGCATCGATGCTACAGCCTGTTAAAAATAGGGTACAGGTATTCAAGAGGCAGGAGAGGAGGGGATGCCAACCCATTCTTTGGATTGACGGCAAAGAGTTGTGACAGCTTATCAGGCAGGTAAGACCTCTATCCGCTTCCGAAGTGGGTTTGCTGAGTGTTGCTACTGTACCTCTTGATTCTTTAGCAGGCTGTACCTCAAGCTCTGGGGGAAGTTACGCCTGGGGTCTGCCGGGGCTGGGCGACCAGCTAGGTAGGAGTCGCTGAAGCACAGACAAAAGTTCCCTTTTGCCCGCTGTTGTCTAAGTCTTTTAGAGCGGCATCTCCCAGTGCAGCTCGACGTAGGTATGGCCTTCCGGAGTGTGGGTGCGATGCCAGGAGCCCTTGGGCAGGTAGCGGGCAATGGTATTCATGGCTTTGCTGCCATAGCCGCCACCGGGGCTGGGGGCGTATTCTACGCCGTCATTGATGACCGACAAGCAGCAGTGGCGCTCCTTTTGCACCAAGGACACCTTGACGAAGGAGGCGTTGCCCTTGGGAGGTTGCACATGGGCGATGACATTGCCGATGGCCTCTCGCAAAAAGCGCAAGATGTCCTCCCGTTGGTCGAACCACTCGCCGGTATTGGGCTCCTCCAGAGGTTGTAGGTGGCGCTCCACAGGCAAGGTCAGGCTGCCCGTCCGAATCAGCTCGTCCAGATAGGTGTCGATGCCCCGGTGCAAGCCCTCCCGCAAGCTGGGGGAAATGCGCAGCTTGGTGGCCAGGGTGCGCACATCGTTAAGCTGCTCGCGAATGCCTCGCCCGATCCTTTCCAGTTGTTCCAGCAGACGATCGTAAATGGCAGGATCGGGATCCTTACCCTGCTGCTGTTGCCATTGCAAGCTCTCCAGCTCGTCCATCACCACCTTCAGCTCCTGCAGCTCGCGATCGTGAATGTCGGTGGCAATCCGGTAGAGCAGCTTGCGGGCTTGGTCGATAGCAGCCTCTTGTTCGGCCCGGCGCAGGCGCTCCAGTTCCTGTTGCTGGGCCAAGAGCCGCTCCTGGTTCTCCAAGATTACCAAGGTCAGAAGCAGGCTCACCCCCGTTAGACCGACGGCCAAAGCCGGCAAGGTCAGCGGCCAAATCCAACGCCACAGCAAAAATTGGGTCACGGCCCACCCTTCATAAGCAACCAGCCCCACCACTGGCCAGAGGAGAGAGCGCTGTTGTTTCCAGTCCCAGCAATTCCGTCGCGGGGAGGGGCGATAGAGCACCCAGATCAGGCCCGTTCCCGCCCCCAGCAGGAAGACAACTCCCGCCGCTAGCCCTGCCGGCAGGGATCGGTACACCTCTCCGGTGAGCAGGCTCGAGAGGATTTGCGCCTGCAGCTCGACTGCCGCAATCTGGGATCCATCCGCCGTCCGCACCGGGAAGGTCTCCGGGTAGCCGCCCACAAAGCCGACCAGGACAATTTTGTCTCGCAGTTGGTCGGCAACTTTGGGGTCGAGGGGCGGGATCCCTTCTTGGCCGCGGCAGGCTTGGCCGGGGCTGAGCGTCGGGGAGCCGGATCCCGTCTGGGAGATCAGCGGCGGACAGACCCGTTCGATGGGGATGATGGGGATGCTGTGCTGAGAGCCAAGGGGATTGAACTGAAACGGCTGTAAGCCCCGCTTGCGAAACCAGCGGCTAGCCTTCTCCGGGTCGTACTTGGCAAAAGCCAGAGCCTCCACCGAGGCGAACATCTGCTCCTCCTGGCTGTCGCGGCGTAGGTAGAGCCCCCGCAACTGGGCCTGGCGTAGGATCCCGGTTCTGTCGACTCGGTGTTGCACCACCCCCTGAACATGCTCTGGCGGCACCAAATACTCAAGGCGCAAGGACGAAAAAGGCAAGAAGTGGTTGTAGATGTTGATCTCGGAGCGTCCAAAGCTCTCGCTGCTGCGGGTGGCCAAAACCAAGCGATCCGGGTAGCGCTGCACCACCTGACGCAGGGGAGCATCTAGGTTCTCGTTGCCCAGATTCTGCGGCACCACAAAGCTGCTGGGCAGGTTCAGCACCACCACCCTGGCTTCGGCCTCTTCCAGAAGGCGCAAGGTCAGGCCGGCGTAGTTAGCCCGTTCCAAGAGAAAGTCAACATTATGCTGGCCATCACCACTTTCTCCCTGCCCATCAATGCGGCCATCGATGCCGAGGATCACCACCTCCGGGGAAGGTTGCTGAGGGCCGCGCCAAGCATAGAGCCATTCCTGGGCGTCGCTCTCCAGCCGCAGCAACAAAGGGTGCTGGGCAGAAAGGTTGAGCAAGGTGGCCCACCCCAGGCCCCAAGCCAAGGCCCAGCCCAGTCGCCGCCGGGAGGGAGACAGTCGCCTCTGAGGGCCACGCTCTTGGCCAGCAAGAAGGGGAGAAGCGAGATTCGGCATGTTGAGGCCAACAGGTTGAAGAGCGCCTCCTCTGCCATCTTGGCCGCTGACAACGGCTGGCGAGGGGATCCCTGCCCACCCAGTTGCTGGGGAAAAACCGCAGCTTCAGGGGTGATGGTTGCGCGCCCGCGCCGCCTCCTCAGGACTAATGCCGAGACGGGTGAGGTTAACGCGGCCCTTGTGGTCGATGCTGCGCACCTTGACCACCACCTCATCTGCTACGGCAATTTCATCCTCCACCCTGCTGACGCGGTACTCCGCCAGTTGCGAGATGTGGATCATGCCCTCTTTGCCCGGCAAGAACTCCACAAAGGCGCCGATAGGAATGATGCGGGTCACCTTGCCCAGGTACACCTGCCCCTCTTCCACCCGCCGCACCAGGTTTTCGATCATCGCCCGAGCCGCTTCTGCCTGGCCGCCCACCGAGGAGGACACGGTGATCGTGCCATCGTCGCTGATGTCCACCTTGGCTCCTGTCGCTTCGGTGATGCTGCGCACCATCTTGCCGCCAGGGCCGATGATCTTGCCGATATCTTCCGGATCCACCTTGAACGTGAGCAGACGAGGGGCTGTTTTGGCCAACTGGGGCCGAGGCGCCGGGAGAACCTCCAGCATTTTGTCAAGGATGTAGTCCCGCCCGGCCTTGGCCTGCAGGAGGGCTTTCTCCACCACATCCACGGTGATGCCGGTAATTTTCATGTCCATCTGCAAAGCGGTGATCCCGGCCCGCGTGCCGGCCACCTTGAAGTCCATATCCCCCAAAAAGTCCTCGATGCCCTGGATGTCGGTGAGGATGCGCACCTCGTCCCCTTCCTTAATTAAGCCCATGGCTACGCCGCTGACCGGCGCTTTGATCGGCACCCCGGCATCCATCAAAGACAGGGTAGAGCCACAGACTGAGGCCATCGAGGTGGAGCCATTGGAGGAGAGCACCTCTGAGACCACCCGCACCACGTAGGGAAACTCCTCCTCCTTGGGCAGCACCGGCACCAAGGCCCGCTCCGCCAGCGCCCCATGGCCGATCTCCCGCCGTCCCGGCGAGCGCGAGGGCCGCACTTCTCCCACGGAAAAGCCGGGGAAGTTATAGTGGTGCATGTAACGCTTCTCGTCCACTGGGTGCAGATCGTCCAGCTCCTGGGCATCACCAGGGGTGCCGAGGGTGGTGATGGAAAGGACTTGGGTGAGGCCGCGGTTGAACAGAGCGCTGCCGTGTACCCGTGGGATCAAGCCCACCCGACAAGAGACTGGTCGCACCTCGTCCAGCTTGCGCCCATCCACCCGCACCCCCTCCTGCAAGATCTGCTGGCGCATCAGCTTCTTGGTCAAAGCCTTGAACTGGTTGTCCAATTCCTTGGGATTTTCCAGCAGATACAGCCGCAAGGGATCCCCCTCTGGCCGTGCCTGGATCTGGGCCTCTAGCTTGGCCTTGATCGCCTCCAGTTGTTGCTCGCGGCTGGTCTTATCCAGGAACTGTCTGAGGACGGAGCGAATCTCCTCCTGGGCGTGTTCTGCCACAAAGGCAACCAGCTCCTCATTTTGAGGGGGCGGGGGCAGCTCCACAGGGGTGATGTTGAGATCGGCGAAAACTTGCTGTTGGGCCTTGAGCAGCTCTTGAACGGCCTCGAAACCAAACTCAATGGCCTCGACCACGTCCTTTTCCGGCAGTTGGTTGGCGCCGGCCTCCACCATGATTACGCCGTCGGCACAGCCAGCCACCACCAAATCCAGATCGCCGGCCTCGATCTCGGCATAGGTGGGGTTGATGATGAACTCATCTTTAACCAAGCCGACCCGCACCGCCGCCACCGGGCCGTTGAAGGGGATGCGAGCGCTGTGGATGGCCAGCGAGGCCCCCAAAATACACAACACATCGGGCGGCACCTTGTCGTCCACCGAGAGGGTGGTGGCCACGATTTGCACATCGTCCCGCAGCCATTCTGGGAACAAAGGCCGCAGGGGCCGGTCTATAAGACGAGAGATCAGGGTGGCCCGCTCCGGTGGCCGACCTTCCCGCCGCAAGTAGCCTCCTGGGATCCGCCCGGCAGCGTAGAGCCGCTCCTCATAGTCCACCAGCAAAGGCAAGAAATCGACACCGGCACGACCGGCTTGTCGCGTAGCCGTGACCAAGACCGAAGTTTCCCCAGAAGTCAACCAGACTCCGCAACCTGCCTGGGGAGCCATCAACCCAATATTGATGTCAATTTCCCGCCCGTAAAAGGAAATCGACCGAGTATATTCCGCCATGTAACGCTTCGCCTTCTTTTTTCTTGCCGCTATCGTAGCATTCTCTTTTTGCTTTGTTCTCTGGTGGGAGAGAGTTGGGGCGTCGCCAAAAACTGTTCTTCTGGCTCTGGCCGGGGAGCTGCAGCAAGGCTAGGGTAGGCCAGATGCTCGCTTGCCGCCAACCCAACCGCCTCCCGTGCTGATGCTAGAGCCGCTGACGCCTGCCCAAATCAGGGCCTACCTGGAGCGCATTGGCTACGTCGGCCCCACCCAGCTCACCCCGCAAACCCTGCGCCAGATCCACCTGGCCCACCTGCTGCGGGTGCCGTTTGAAAATCTGGATATTCACTGGGGTCGCCCCATTCGCCTGGAGCGGGATTTTTTGTTCCAAAAAATCGTCCGAGAGCGGCGGGGCGGCTTTTGCTTTGAGCTGAACAGCCTGCTGGCCGCTGCTCTGCAGGGGATGGGGTTTTCGGTCCATCTGCTCTCGGGACAGGTGAGCCGGGCCGTTCACGCTACTCGGACGGAGCCTGATGGCCACTTTGGCCCCGAATGCGACCATCTGGCCCTGCAGGTGAACTGCGGCAATGAGGCGTGACATCCTCTCCCGCTAAGCCCTGACGGGCCGTAGACGGGAGCTTCCGAGAATCACTTCCCGGAGTTGCTGCTTCAACGGACTGGTAAACCAG